>JAATVP010000153.1 GCA_014523625.1 Nitrososphaerales archaeon TH5896 | reverse complement strand
CAGTCAGACCTTGTAAGTACCTCATATCCTACAAGGCTTAATCTTTTTACAATGTCAAGCAATAATTCGTACTCTCTCTTCTCATCTAAGTTCATTCCAGTACTTATCAAAAATCCTCTCCCGAACCTGATCGCAACAACAGGATAAACTATATCACCCCATAATGATTCATGACAATGAACTAGAGGTCGAATATTACCTGATAATTGTCTTATAGGTCTGTAGACTTTAGCCCTAGTTTTTAGTTTGTCGCTGCCTAATATTTCATCAAACTCAATTTCGACTTCTATTGGACCTACTATCTCCTTCTCAGGATGATCCCATTCAGTTTCTGCATCAAAGTATCTTTTAAGGACCAAAGCTTCTTGAGGAATGGGTAAGCTCTCATTCCTAGATAATATAGGCATTACTTCATCATCATAATTGCCTTCTATTTGACTTGAAATTGGAATAAAATTAATCACCAGGTTGTGACTTCCAGTTTTTACATTCCAGCTGTAAACAAAGGGCTGACCCCCTGAATTAACAAAAATCCCACCGTCTTGTATATAGGATAAGATTGTTTTCATGCCTACTCCCTCTGCACTGCCTAATTCTGGAAAAGCTTCACCAAAGGGATTTATTACAATTGAAAAGACACCATTACTTAGGTTCGAGATAGATGTTAATGACGCATGGAACAGATTAGATCCATCATTATTTCTGACTGCTTTTAGGTCTAGCATCCACTGAACAGATTTCCGATAATTTGAATGAGGATAATATGAACATGGTTTTTCGTTTCTTGCTTGAACATATCCTGAGAGAATTCCTATTTTAATTGGAGGATCAAATATCTGATAATAATGAATTTCTCTAAGTTTGTTTATCAACCAATTTACTTTACGAAGATCTACTTCAGTATTTTCTTGATCTAGATTGAATGCAGCTTCCGGAGAAATTTTTATGTTAGTTCCTTTTTCATAATAACCGTATCTTACAAGATCTCGTTTAATCTTTGGAAACGCGCTTAAAATATTGTATGCTTTTATTCTTTCATCATTTGATAGTAGATCAGTGGATATCTTCGCCATATCTGCCTCTGATGCTTCATGCTTCGGGTCAAAGTAATTGTTCGATAAAATAGTCAATGATTTCCAAAAGAACTCCGAGGAATGGAAAAGCCATGCATAGCATGAAAAATATTTATACACTTTCAAATTATGTTCTGCATTTCTAAATCCTGAAAAACACTCCCTAGCAAGAAAAGTGTAATACTCCTGCTGATCTTTTCTTAGGTTATTTAACAACCTCTTCGGATTCATAATTTGATAGACGCTTAACTATAGACAGGCAGTCAGCCCTATAATGATTACTTGAACGCAAGTCAGGTAGCCCTTAGCAGTTCGATGTTATTCACATAATCCAAATTATCCCCGAAACTGAAAAACAGACTTATTAAATATATTATTACAACATTATAAAATGTCAAAATTTCTGACTCCTGAAGACTTGCTCAATTCACAAGTGGAACAATTCAATAAACGAAATATTAGTTTCCTGATGACGCTGTATGAAAAAGATGCGTGTTTTGCTTCTAAGCGAGGACAAGTTGTTAATGATCTGGATAGTATACGCAGGACTCTACAAGATTTCATTGGTATGGGGGCTAAATTAGAAGCCAGCGTAAAAAGAGTAATTCAAGCAAACGATCTTGCACTTCTAATCACTGAATGGTCGATTTATGGAAATAAACCTGATGGTGAACAAGTTAATCTTGTTGGAAGAGGTACTGTAGTTCTACGTCGGCAGCCCAATGGAACATGGCTTATGGTTATAGAAAATCCTTGGGGAACAGACTAGTGCATAATAAAAAAGATGCCGATAATAAAATTATCTAATGAAGCATTGCCATAGAACGAATAGATCTGTTGTAATTCGTTAATTTCTATTTAGAAGATGAATACAACTAAGTCTTAAATATAATAGTGTACAATTATCATTAATGAGCAGATCGGTATTTAAGATTAGTAAAGCATTTAGTGGATTTTCAGTGGATGATTTGCAAAAGGCCAAAGAATTTTACAGTAAAACTCTTTCATTTGACATTTCGGAAATGAACGGTTTGTTAAGTCTACACATCGGAAATGGTGCAAAAGTCCTTATTTATCCCAAATCTAATCATATCCCAGCGACTTTTACTGTCCTTAACATACCTGTAGACAATATTGAGCAAGCAGTGGATGAACTGACTAAGAGGGGTGTGCATTTTGAAATATATGATGAAGCAGACCTTAGGACAGATGAAAAAGGCATTTTCCGCGATGCAGGACCGAATATCGCCTGGTTTAAGGACCCGGCAGGTAATATTCTATCCGTTCTTGAGGAGTAGTAACTGAGTTTTTAAAGCTAAAATTATCCTCCGTACTTGAAGATTACTTCCATGCATAATCCTTAAACATTGAAGGTTAGCACTTGTCCATTACATTTAGTGAAAGGTAACAAAAATGACGCGTTTCTGTGCAATTCGTGTAGCCGTGCATACACCATGAATAAATCATTTCGTATGCATATGGTTATGATGATAAATAAAGAAAAAACTATTCATGAGTACAAACCAAAAACTATGCTAAAGGGTTCAGCCTATCTCGGATCAATATTATTGATCATAGCAATCCTGCCGATACTGAATGTGGTGGATTTTTTAACGGTATCAAGTAATTAATTATTTGATTCTGTATAGTTTTGGGGTTCTCTTGATTGATGAGTAAATCGTCTGGATTACTGACGTTCAGTTGGTTCATGTCTTTTTGGAGGGCATAGATGTATGCGGCTTTGGTGACTGGCGACTTGAGACCCTCTATGAATATGCGATAAGAGTTGCCGGGGCAGCGTCACTTGAGATGTCTTACCTCTAAACATATGCGCTGGGCCCAGAATCCTATTATTTGTGAATTGACAGAATTTGGCACTCTCGTAGATAATGCCTGACCGTCATGGAAAGTGTTGTGGGCATCAATACCACCTCCTATCATTCTCTTTATTCGTCAATGGACATTCCTTCAATCCATCTAACGTATCCAGAAATATAAGAACCTACTTGGTGGATGGGCCAGGGTGGTTTGGCAAGACTTTAAAGTGTATTAAATATTTCACGAAGGATTCTTGCTCTGGTCATATAACATTCTTTTGCCTTACCAGGATCTCATCCCTGTGTATGCTTGCAAATAAAATCGATTACTTCATTACATTTTTTAGTTTAAGATTAATTCTCATACAAGGAGGTCGATGTTTACAAGAGGTTATTTTATTAATATTGAACGGTCTAATTGAACGTTCTGAACAAATCATCAAAAAAGCCCATAAGGTAAATCAATCTGTCATCTTAAACAAAAACGCGTTCAATTGCAGCGTTCAATTGCTTTGAGCGTGAAACATAATGAACGGTATGGATTATCTGTTAACGGTTAACAAATCTGTAAACGCAGGACAAACCTGTTAACGAAATTTGTAAACAGTCGTTAACGGACCCGCAGCATGTAGTTCGTCTTCCACTGTCAACACCACCGCCGGCTATTGAACATTGAATAATGAGAAAAATGGTAAGTATTTATCGGCAATATTGGCAGATGAAATCAGACTAGTCTTGATATACAGGATCCGAACTGAATACGAGTGTACCGAATTTTATGATATGCATTAGAAGTCTTAATCCACTCTTGAGCTGATTCAAATTCAAATTCCGACTTATGCAAGAGAGGCAGTTGGATTCCCGTGGATAATGGCTCAATACTTATACAACATTACTACTGCTAATGGAATAGTCGAACAGCTGAATCCCAGATATAATACAAACAATGACACGTCCATAAGTATTAATGACGAACTCAAACCCAGATTAATTGACGCTGTGAAATCATTACCAGTTGTAATACATGGGGAGAGGTGTACTTTTGACAATCTTCCATGTCCTATTTGGATTGCATCACAATACGCTCTGACACCGAATATAAGCTTATATTTCAATCGTGAATCTCAAGTAGATCCTATCAGAGGGCAACTTAGAGGACCCTTAGAGTTTATTGATACCGTTGAAAATCTACGAATAGCTTTTCTTGATCTTCGTCATCATGAAGAGACCATAATTGCTCAAGATGATGAGGTAGTTTCTGTAATTAATATGACTGGTACACATACCGGTAACTTCTTTATCCTTCCACCTACCGGAAATGAGATTTCATATGAAGCCGTACATTTATACAAAGTAGCTGACGACGGAAAAATAATAGAGCATAAAGCGATTCGTGATGATCTCACTTTTCTAGCACAGCTTGGAGTAATAAAACCTTCATCACCTGAGTTTGTCTCTTTTTTTCAGGCATTGACAGGTACTACTACAAATAAAGCAGAACAATCATGTTCGAATCCTGAGATAGTATGGTTACCCTTCATTTTATCTTTTTTAAACAGTGAATTTAAGCTCGCTATAGCACGACAAGAAAATTGTGAAGGCTATAGAGATCCATGTAATCTTGGATTTTATCCATCATTTGTATTAATCCTATTATGTAGGACCGTATATGTCACTATACTTTACTATCTATATAATACAAAAGCTATATGTCAGTACTATCGAAGCGGTAACGAGCTATATTGATAGTTGAGCCTGTTATGTAAGCTTTTGGTGGAGGGCAGTTTAACCGCTAAAAATAGCGCAAAAAAAAGAATCTTGAAGGTTCATTAATATTATCATAATTATTCAGAGTCAAATTGGCGAATGAGACTACATCATCGCTGCCAGATATAGCTGAGTTGCAGGGATATTTGCTAATACGTTTTTTGAGCTGATTGTTGAGATATAATGATAAAACTTCCATCTATTTGTCGAACATTCTATCAGGAATGACAGATCGATTGCTAGAATCAGTGACAAATTCTATAGTTCATCTTGAAATATTCAAAATTACGACTAATCAATAAATGGGGTAGTTAGTTTATGTAAATCTTAAGACCATTCCTATTTATATGACAGGAAATCGGAAATAAGAGGGAAATATCACATGACAACCGTAGAGCAGAGGAAAAGCATACTTAATTTATACAATTCAGGCATAACCCCAGATATTATAGCACTTGAAATGGATTTAAGTAAAGATGATATAATGAAAATAATAAATGAATCAGATGCAAATCAAAAATCAGAAATAACAACAACAGGAACAAAATTAAAATCAGATAAGCGACCAAACACACCACTAATAAGTAGTCTCTATCTCGACACGGTAGTAAATATAGATCTGGCTATCAAACAGGCACAGCGTCGTGTATGGCAAGTCTTGAAAATAAAATCAGATTTTGATATATCCATGGAAGACACGCAGAATATTCTGCAAAGTTTTGCCGGTTCAAAAGTTACATTTGTGATACTGCATATCGATCTTGTAGAATCTACAAACCTATCAATGATACTTCCAGTTGATAGTCTTACCACAATAATTCGAGCATTTACTCAAGAAATGTCTATGATGATAGCGGCTTATGGAGGATACGTATTAAAATATGTGGGAGATGCAATTTTGGCGTTTTTTGTAGTTACAGAATATGATAAAGAGAAGAAACAGGAAAATAATGTTTACCTGCCGTGTATAAATGCTGTTAATGCTGCATGTTCAATGATTAGAGTTGTATGTAATGGCATTAATCCTATATTAAATCAATATGATTATCCTGAATTACGCGTCAGGATTGGTGTGGATGTTGGAGAAGGTGCAGTGGTACAGTATGGTTGGGATACACATTCTAAAAATGGAAAGGTTGTGATGAAAGAAGCTCATTTTGATGTGTTAGGATATACTGTTAATATCGCTACAAAAATGACTTCCATGGCTAAACCGGATCACATTGTGATAGGACAGATGGTCTATGACTTATTAGATGAAAAACTAAAGCGCGAATTTAGATTATTACCTATTAGCACAGAGATGTGGAATTATGTGAGCAATTATACGGATGGAAAGATCTATAATCTTTATGAAAGTATAACATAGGATCTACTAGTGGGATCGGCTTGAGATGTTAATACGAAATCCTCTAACTAGTGATGATACAAAGTAATCGGATCCTCAATTAATAGCCATGCTAGTAGGATTGCGTCCTAATTATTTCGTTTAGCCAGATAGTATCTTTTCAAGTATGGATCTAGAATTACTAAAGCTAACCAACTAATTAATAGTAAAAAATTATAATAACCAATGTAAATTAAGATAAAGGAGCTATTTCAGCAACAATAGCTCATAAGCAAATTCTTATTGACATAAATTAATGACTAGTGACTAGCATAACGCAAACAGCTCTCCGCTTCTGTATTTCACAAATCACTAAAGGGGGGGAATGCTGATCGATATGCTGGCACAGGAATAGACTTGGACATATTCCCAAAACTGTTTACCAAATTTGTAACGAAATCTGATACTGGTACCGGACTTGGATTGTATATTTGTAAGGGAATAGTTGAGGCACACAATGGAATGATATGGGCTGAGAATAATCCTAATAAAAATCATCCAGAAATTGGCACAGCTGAGAACGAAAATAGAAACGGTGCCGTATTCTGTTTTAGTTTACCACTAGCTGAGTTTAGATCTGATGATTAACTAAGCTTTGTTTTCAGAAGTATGCCAAAAACGCGCGATATTACGATAATGCTTTAAGCCATATTCTTCTAACTATCAGTACATAACATGGGAAAACTGCTTATAGGCTGTTCGGGTTGGAATTATGCTAGTCTTCCAGAGCAGAATGGAGGATGGATAGGAGTATTTTATCCAGACAAAGAAACCAAGAGATTGAGATATTATTCTGAATTCTTTGATACTGCGGAGATGGATGCTTCATTCTATGAGCGATTCTACAACGGTATGACAAAGGGTACATTTATTGGTATGAGCAAAGCAACCCCAGCCGAATTTCAGTTTTCAGTTAAAGTTCCGGAAACAATTACTCACAAAAAAAGATTGGATGTTAAAAAGAATGTTCTAAAGGATTTTGAAGCATTTCTTGAAAAGATTTCTCCATTGAGAAGCGCTAACAAACTAGGGGCGATATTAATACAACTACCACCAAGTTTTACGGTTAGTGAATTTAAGAATGTCGAGTCATTTTTGAATGAGTTATCGACCTTTTCTAAGATGGACAGCGAGAGATTTCATGAGTCTGAAAGTAGTAATAGCGGCTATTATCAGTATGCCCTGGAATTTAGAAATCCTTCATGGAAAACAGAAGGCCCATGGGAATTACTAAGACATTATAATGTCGCATCAGTAATAACAGATTCGCCGAAAAAGGAAAACCTTGAATTTCTTTCTGAAACTAGTGTGACTACAGCTGATCACTCTTTTGTTAGGTTTCATGGTAGAAATGTTAGAGGTCATTATTGGTATGACTATTTGTATAACAAGGAAGAATTAGAACCGTGGGTTGAAAAAATAGACAAAATAAGGGAAGAGACCAAAATTCTTAGGATTTACTTCAACAACCATTATGGAGGTAAAGCTGTTATTAACGCATTAGAATTCAAAGAAATGTTAGGGATAAAGCTATCAGAAAAGGAAGTAAGAAGATTAGAAGATGCTAAATCATATTTAGGAAAAATGAAATGAATTGAATTAAATCTTAACTCATTCTTTCTAATGGTTCACTTAGCGTAACTAACCAAATTTTTTTCTATAAAACCAGATTAGTTTTGCCTTTTTCTGATCGACTACTATACATCTATCCTAGTCTAGTTC
The DNA here is from genome assembly GCA_014523625.1 of Nitrososphaerales archaeon TH5896. GTDB lineage: Archaea > Thermoproteota > Nitrososphaeria > Nitrososphaerales > Nitrososphaeraceae > TH5896. Next base: position 3,310 of record JAATVP010000153.1, on the reverse strand, counting down.
ACGATCTCTTCATCGGCGTCATCATTAAAGGCAAGTAATAAGTTAAAATCAAATAACAAATTATGCATGGTGAATGGTGGTTAGAAAATCCTGTACTATCGATATTCTTGTTTTGCATATCATTTTACCTCCTCTATAAAGCACTTCGGACGAAAAAACAATACAGATATCATCAGCAGAGCGACCATAACGACGTACAAAGAGTAATTCTTGGGCGAAAAATTATAGATACGAGTACAGGTTGGCTTCTGTTTACAGGCTTTCTTGTGCTATCCTCAATTGGTGCCCATTTCCTTGCGGAGTATACGTTTCATCTATACGATACCACGCCTATCGACAAATTTACCCATGGGTTATCTGGAATGGCCATAACCGCACTAGTCTTGAATTTTTATTTGACAAGAAAAAGACAACTTTACTATTTCATTGCGATTGGTGTATCTTGGGTAACATTTGTTCTATGGGAAGTGTACGAACTGGCAGCAGTGGCGACTGGGTTTGGAGGCGGATATATCCAGACTGAACCGATGGATCTAGCAATTGATCTGTGGGTGGATACGTTAGGTGCATTAGCAGTTTGTTTTCTATATGATGAGTTTAGCCATGAGTGATTAATTGATTGATTGATTGAATGGGATGTGGTTATTAGTAGCCGTACTATACCCAAAAATCGGGTACACAATGTTTATTCCGATTTGAATCCAAATTGACTAATTCAATAATCTAAATATTTAATCAGTGGTTCGCACTATCTATCAATCAATGAGTAACAGCCGAATCAATGGAGTAAATCCTCAGCAACTAGGTGCACTATTAAATACTTTGAAGGAGCATCCCGATGCTTCAGAAGCAAGATTTTTTGTCAAGACAGAATGGACGTGTCAAGATGAAGGCGACAGTGGAGGATTTTATGTTAGATCTTCTTGTAAGGATTTTCAGCTCAGAGGCCAAACAATTCAAAGAAATAATACTTATGCAATGGTCTTTGACTTTCCTCCAGAGTTTTCAGGAGAAGGTAAAGGTCCTACTGTATGTGAGGCATGCATGTCTAGTTTAGGTGCATGTATAACACAAACGATCGTGGCGCACGCAACGGCTAGAGGAATCAATATAGATAGTGTAACAATAGATTTAGAAGGCAATATCGATCTTCAAGGCTTTACTGGTTTGTCGACAGACACAAGACCTGGTGCACAAGGATTTCGATTAAATGTTAACATCAAGAGTTCTACCGCCTCTAAAGAACAAATAAGTCAGCTATATGAAATTGGAAAGAGATACTCTCCAGCATTTGACACATTGACAAATGGTACGTCAGTAATTGCCGTGAATTCTTCATAATGATTCTAGTCTCGATCCATTTTTTGTTTGTTCAATCAAATAGACTCCCTAAAGCCTTGGATGACATAAAGGGATACGATCCATTTGTCCATGAAGCTAAACCGTAGATGCTGTGTAGGCAGTGCGTTTAATTTCCTATGGGCGAGTTGGTGGCTTATCTCTTACTAACCACAAGAAGCCTTATTTTTATGCTTTTCATTATTCTCGTTAGTGATAGATGATCTACTGACATGAATCCTGAATCTAATGCTGAGAAATTAGATCAAGAAGTATGGATAGTGAATGGACCTGAAAAGATCCTAAATTTTTATATTTCACGTACTAAAATTCTTAAGAAGAGAGTTGTCTGTTGTTATGATTACAATGGGCCGATAAGAATTAGAAAAACTGAGCCTATTTGGAAGAACAACTTGGAAGTTGACAAGAAAGGAATTATGATAAAATTTCTTACTGATATAAGAAATGAAAATCTCGAATATTGTAAAAGTATGCTTGAGGAGATAAAACATTTGGAAATGCGTCATATGGATGGTGCAAAGGGCAACTTTGCCATTCATGATGACAAAGAGTACTTTTTACCATTTTTCGTAGATACACCAAGCGAGCCCGTTAGCAACCTCCTCCTCTTTTGTATGCAGAAAGAAATGGTAGAGGCACATCTTTTTATCTTTGAAAATCTTTGGCGTCAAGCAACACCAGCACATCTTCGGATTAAAGAGCTAGAAGAAGGAATTCATCCAGAAGTCCTCGAAACCCTAAGAGAAACAGATGAGATAGTTAATACTGGATACAGACTTCTTAGATCAGCCAAAAATGAGATACTTCTAATCTTTCATTCGTCAAACGCTTTACTCCGTCAAGAAAAATCAGGCGGTCTAGGTATACTTGCAGAAAGTGCTATCCAGTACAACACTCAAGTTAAAATTCTTGTGCCTGTAGAAGATAAAATATTAGAAATAATTCAGAGGTTAGAACTTATCAATAGTATTCAAATACGGAACGTTGAACCATCTATGCAAACTAGAATGACTATCTTGATAGTGGATAGGATGTACTCACTTGTGATAGAGCTCAAGGATGACACGGTGGAAGATACTGAGCAAGCGATAGGACTTGCCACATATTCTAATAGCAAACCGACAGTATTGTCCTATGTTTCAATATTTGATACATTGTGGAAACAGAGTGAACTACGTGAAGAATTGGAAATTCGCAGTATGGCACAAAAAGAATTCATCAATATTGCTGCTCATGAGCTGCGTAACCCTATACAACCTATATTAGGTTTATCGGACGTTCTTCAACACTCAGACACATTCTTAGAAAGTAACGTAAATGGTAAGGCCAAACAAGAAAAGGAGATGATTGATATTATTGCTAGAAACGCAAGGAGACTCCAACGTCTTACCGAGGATATTCTCGATGTAACTAGAATTGAAGGCAGGACCTTGAAGTTAAATAAACAGAATTTTGTTCTTGTGAAGATTATAAGGGAGATAGTAGAAGATTATACTACAGATGTCAGGAATTCCAATAGGAACATAACTATTTTCCTTTCTAGTTCAAGCGAACTCGAGTCTGCGGATATTCTGGCAGATCAAAATAGAATTAAGCAGGTGTTATCTAATCTATTAGATAACGCAATTAAGTTTACCGAAGAAGGAACAATAACAATTACAGCAGAAATTGATAATAGTTACGACCATATTACTGTAAGAGTTATAGACACAGGAAGAGGCATTGATTCAGAAATAGTACCCAAACTATTTACCAAATTTACTACAAGATCCGAGCAGGGAACGGGGCTTGGACTGTACATCTGTAAGGGAATAATAGAAGCACATAGTGGAAAAATTTGGGCAAAAAATAATTCAGCTGAAAAAAATTCTGTAAATAGTGATGGCAGTGGTGCTACGTTCAGTTTTAGTTTACCAATAGCTTACGCTTGATCTAATAGTCCTATCCATCT
>JAATVP010000152.1 GCA_014523625.1 Nitrososphaerales archaeon TH5896 | reverse complement strand
GCTTACTACTTTGTTGACTAGACCAATTTCATATGCCTCTTGTGCAGAAATCATCTTTCCAGTAAAGATTAGTTCTTTAGCTTTTGCTGGTCCCACTAGTTTTACTAGACGCTGAGTCCCTCCCCAACCTGGTGGGATACCGATGGTAACCTCTGGTTGACCAATTTTTGCATTGCTCGATGCAATTCTCATATCACATACCATCGAAAGTTCACACCCTCCCCCCAATGCAAATCCATTGACGGCTGCTATGACTGGTTTATCGAGCTTTTCAATCTTGTTGAGGACTGCTTGCGCAGAAGAGGCATATTTCTCGGCCTTCATTGGATCAATGTTTACCATGTAAGCTATATCAGCGCCAGCACAGAACGATTTCTCGCCGGAACCGGTGATAATGACAACCCTGATAGAATCATCAAATCCAACTATGTCAATAGATCTTGATAATTCTGTTAAGACATCCGTGTTCATAGCGTTTAACGCCTCGGGTCTATTAATACGTAGTAAACATACTTCTCCTAGCGGTTCGATCTGGATATATTTCATCGTAGACATTATCGTAAAGCGATAGGTTAGTTGGTCAACTTAAATCTTGTGTAATTTTTAAATCTTATCAACTGAGATTTGCAGGAATTAGTTTAACTTTCACAACTAACTTCAGAATAAAGGCCATTAGATTAGCTATCTATTTTCCGCATCAGCCCATAAGTATTCGAAATAATCCTTCGCCAGACCAGCTAATCCTGAATGTTCGGCCCAAATCGCAATAGGCTCGAAACCATCGCTATCCGTAATGCCGCCTTCTCCAAGCAGAAGCATTACTTGTCTGCTGTCGCCGATAACGCCACCGCCAAACATATGATCTTTAACCCTGACTTGAGCTATCCTTGATATTGCTCGAAGTGTATCTGCGCTAGTCCTTCCTGAAGCGAGCACCGAAATGTTAACTCCCTTTTCGTACAATGCTCGTAACATCGGTTGAGCGGGCTTAGCAATATTTTCGGCGACCTCAGGAAGTGCAATTAGTAGTTCAGCCTGACAGTCAAGAATTATCTCGCTTACTTTCCCTATGATGTTATGTATTCCTCTAACGACCCATATTTCTGGCCGTTCCTTGATCCCTCTCTTTTTGTATATAGGCAACAACTCACTCATGATCAAATTTTCTTTATCTTTGATCCCATTTTCCATCCGAATTCTCATTGCTGCTAGAGCACTTTGTGGAGATTTGGGAAAAAATTTCTGTGGTCTGGAACTGTTTGATTCGAGCCAGCCTTTATCTTCCAAAGTATTGATAACCTCGTATATTTTAGAATATGGTACACCTGAAACTTTGCTTATTTCTGACGCGATTGCAGGTCCTTCCTCTAAGATAGAAAGGTAAACCTTGATTTCATAACCTGTCAAGCCAAGGTTTTCCATTGCTTTCCTTGACTTGTCGCTAATAATCATTAAAACGTTGAAAGGGATAGAATAATTCTAATATATTCATTCCTCAAAGTAATATTCATGGCACGCATGCCTGCAATGACCAGGATCTCCTCTAACCATCGAAAATGTTTGGCATATGTGTAGAATATGTCAAAATATCCTAATCACCTTATGAATCGTAAGGTTATGTTTATATATAATCCAGAGCTCACTGCCGTTTGTAATTAGGAAAAGGTTAGATAGAGATGGAATTAATTCAAATAGCGAATCTTTCAAGTAAGAATGCTTCCGTTAAGAAAACAATTAGGTACACACAGAGCATTTGTCCGGACTGTAATATGATATTGGATGCAGAGGTTTTCGAAAGAGAAGGCAAGGTCTATATGACAAAAACCTGCCCAACCCATGGAGAGTGCGAAGAACTCTATTTTGGGTCCTACAAGATGTACCAAAAGTTTAGCACTTATTGGATGGACGGAAAAGGGGCGCATGCTCCAAATGTGATGGTCGATAAGTGTGCATGTCCCAATAATTGTGGACTTTGTACTAACCACTTATCTCATTCTGGACTTGCTAACATGATTGTCACCAATAGATGTGACCTTACCTGTTGGTATTGTTTCTTTTACGTCAAGAAGGGGTTGGAAGGAGCATATTTGTACGAACCCTCTCATGAGCAAGTAAGAGCAATGATGAAGACATTAAAGGCTGAACGACCTATAGCTGGCAATTCTATACAGCTGACAGGGGGGGAGCCAATGCTCAGGGACGATATTACTGAGATAGTGAAAATCATTAAGGAAGAAGGAGTAGACCATGTCCAACTTAATACTAACGGCATAAAATTGGCATTGTCCCCTGAAACAATGCGCCAGGTTAGGGCGGCAGGTGTGAGTAACCTGTATCTTTCTTTTGACGGAGTGACGCCTAGGACTAATCCAAAGAATTACTGGGAGGTGCCTTATACTCTGGAATCTGCAAGAAAGTGTGGAACGACTGTTGTCTTTGTTCCAACCGTGATAAAGTCAATAAATGATCATGAACTCGGAGGCATTATTAGGTATGCTCAAAAGAACATGGATGTGGTCCATGCCGTTAATTTCCAGCCAGTTTCATTAACTGGCAGAATGTCGAAGAAGGAACGAGAAAAATATAGAATAACTATTCCAGATTGTATCGAAAGGATAGAAGAGCAGACCAATGGCGAAATTCCTTCAGATGGTTGGTTCCCAGTTCCATCATGTATGCCCATGACAAACGTCATTGAGGCATTTTCAAAGAAGCCAAAATATGAATTGTCCATTCACTTTGCATGCGGAGCAGGAACATATGTCTTTGAAGACAGTGAAAATAAGAAGCTGGTGCCTCTAACATCTTTCGTTGACATTAAAGGTCTGTTAGAATACTTTGAAGAGAAGGTTGACGAAATCAAGTCTGGCTCTAATAGGTACTGGAAAATGCTCGAAGTTTTGAGAAAGATAGGTCAATTTGTTGACAAGAGCAAACAACCGAGAGGATTAGACTTGGCCAAGATGTTCTCCAGTATATTACTGAAACGGAACTTTGACTCGGTAGGCTCGTGGCATGGCCGGTCTCTTTTCCTTGGAATGATGCATTTTCAGGATAAATACAATGAAGACTTAGAGCGCCTGCAGAGATGCGACATTCACTATCTGACACCGGATCTAAGGATAATACCTTTCTGTGCATTTAACGTAATACCCGAATGGTACAGGGATAGGATACAGAAGAAATACAGCATCCCGGTCGAAGATTGGGAAAAGGCACACGGACAGACCCTTGAAGCCGGTCTTTATCGAGGAACAATGAGGAGAGGTAAATCACAAGCACAGATGGGTTGCGCAATGTCAGAGATGCACAAGGCTGCAGCAGAGGCTTCCGCCGACGACAATCACAAGGGAGTAGAACTAAGAAACGGAATGGCTGGAGCCTAGCCCTTCGCGTATCTTTGTTTTCATATAGAGTTTTCGAGTTATCATATTGTTATGTTGTGAAGTAATTAGCTTCGCCGAAACCTCGATCATTTATGATAGTGACCTCGGGTCTAATTCAAAATTTTGAACGCAGAAAAAGGCAAAAAATCGAAGTCGTGATTTTTCAACTCTGGATGACATTTAAATTATGTTGAGTTCAATACTTCGTTGACAAACAATGACAAGAAAAACCTTCCGACATCAAACGTGACGAAGATCTTGAGTTTGGAGTTTGTCATTACTATACATATTGGAATAAATCAATTCATATGAGATTGTTCATAAACTTGATAAGGAGCTGAACCCATCTTATAATATGAATTGGTTGTTATAGAAACTACTTCTTCTCTTGAGAGTTTTCGAAAGTTTATAATTGTTAGTACGTGTAGATCGTTTATTCCGGAGAGCTATCTTAAGGACTTTGAAGTATTCCCAGAAAGAGAAGAGGGTCCTGGAGCTATCTATATCGAAGCGGCGGATAAAGTAACATTGAAACGAATTAGGGAAATGACGTTCGTGAATGCCAAGGAAATTCTGGGTATTATCTACTCATCAAAGAGTGGGAATACACGACTGAAATGGAGACAGACAAGGAAGAAAATAGGAAAGGTGCAAGGAGATGCTTCGTCGAACGCGCTTGTGAATATGGTTGAGTCGGGAGTATTAACCCAGGAGTGGGTAGACAACTACCTAAGGGCTTCTCATTCACGAAAAACCACTCAAGATATCGATCAGACATTGCAATCTGCTGCTGCGGAACCGGCTGCCCCTCATTCATCATCGTCAACCTCTCAAACCTCGCCTACTTCACCTTCGTCTTCAACTCATTCTCCAACTTCCAATAGTCAGTAAGTAGAGCCCTACAACAGTAGAATATCAGCCCTCACTGGTTGCAAAGACTGCCGAATGATCGTCAAAGAAGTAAAAGGATCAGCAGGGAAGGCGTACTTCCTAATTCCTCAAGACGCAGATGACCTATTTAGTGTAAGAAGAATACTTTCGCGAGACGACCTAGTTATTGCTAGTACTACTCGAGTAATTAAACAAGAGAATGAATATTCTCGCCCAGATAGAGGTGAGCGAATTAGTGTCAAAGTGTGGCTTAGAGTTGATAATTTGGGATTCGACAAGATGGTTGACAGACTACGAATTAAGGGAGTAATTTCCAATGCAAGTAGTGAACTCGTACCTCGAGGTTCTCATCATTCACTAACTATTGGAATAGGGGACAACATTACCATCGAAAAGAAAAGGGACTGGCTACCCTATGAGAAAAATATTGTCCACAGGTTCTCCGATGCCTCTCTCTATCTTCTGGTGGCTGTAGATCTTCAAGAATGCGCAGTGGCCAAATTGAGCGGGACACATCTGGGAATAGTCCCAAATATTTATTCAGGCCATAGTGGTAAAAGATACAACGTTCAGACTTCTAGGACTGGCGAACCTGAACAGTTCTTCGATGAAATAATTAATGTCGTAAAGTCACAGTTAAGCTTGGAAGATACTGAGCATATGACTGATAAAGTGATCATTTTTGGGCCAGGTGAAACGAAAAAGCGATTGTATAACTTTCTTGTGAGAAAGGACAAGGTTCTAGCAAATTTGGCCACCGTTATCGAAGGAATAGATGTGGCAGGTGAAGACGGGATATTACTATTCGTTCGTTCACCTAGGATAAAGGAAGTCATGGAAAACAGCAAGATCTCGACGGTCTTGTCATTGTTAGACGATATCATGATATTCGTAAGTAAGGGGGAGAATCGATTCGCTATGGGCTTCGCTGAAGTAGCAAAAGCTGCTTCTATGCGTGCCGTAAAATCGGTTATATTCTCTAGCTCGATATTTGGAACCGTTGAAGAAGACGAGTTGGTTAAATTGCTAAATACGGTAGAAAGCCAAGGTGCGTCAGCATTTGCTATAGATTCTTCAACGGACATCGGAATGAGAGTCTCGTCACTTGGAGGAATTGTTTCAGTTCTCAGATATCAAATTAGTACTTGAGAGCTGTACGAGGCAGTGGGCCGTTTGGTCCATCTTGACACTTTATAATTAGGCTTAAGTGGTATCAGTAACAAGAGAAATCTCCCAATCTTCTGTCAATACTCACTGCGTTAATCTCTGTCTTCGCTTATCTCCTTCAACAATTGATGTAGCCCCAATTAGCCAGTCTAAATAAGGCATGGAAACCTTGTCTATAGATATTTGGAGGATTTCAGGAACATCATACGGGTGCTGTTTTTCAATTCTACTCCTTAGTTCCCTGGCTTTTTTCTTGGTTGTCTTGAATAATGCAATGAACTCCTCCTCGTCATTTAGCTTATTCTCCCACCAATACAAAGATCGCACTTTTGTGTAATTTACGCAGGCACATAATTTTGCATTCACTATCATTTCATGTGCAATATCGCGTAACGACTTTTCATCTGCAAATGTCGAAATAATAATAGCTCCTGTGGACAAGTTATCGTTGCGAACCATAACAATGCTTCTGAAAATAACGTAACGTTATCTTATATACGCTACTTCTTGTTGCAAGTTATGTGATTTGGTAATATTATTAAATGCCAGCTCGTTCTGAATAGGTTAGCTAACTAAAGCTAATCTTTTAGTCACAAATGCTGTGACTTCTTGCCTTAAGTATTTGATTCGAATCATGAATTTGTAGTCTATTCCAGAAATTGAACCAAGGAAAGAAGAAGATAAAGATAGAATTGGAAGACGAGGAGGGAGGCAAATATAACCTTTCCTTAGAAGGTAGCATATCAAAAACAAAGATTCTAAAACTATACGAATTCATGAGTATGATAGATGGGAAGACAAGGAACTCTGAAGGAAACAGTCGTGGAGAAGGTGATTACTATTCAGGCTCAAATAGCAGGACGGATGAGAATCGGCCTATTTCGGTAGGAGACAAGATCTGGAATGTTGTTGCAAACAAGTTTAGTTCAAACGCTTTCACTTCATCAGACATTCAAGAAATGTTCGAAGCAGAGTATGTCGAGCCAATACAATTGAGCATTATCTCCACATACCTTTCGAGATATTCTGAGAAAGGAAAACTCACAAGGATAAAGAAAGGGAAAGAATGGGTGTACAGGCTGGGTAATAGGCTACCAAGTAACACTTTGTTCCGACGAGATCAACCATTTGAAGCAGGAGAATTGAGTCACAATATTGCTAAGTCTGCAGAAGTAAATTAGCTAGCTATCAAGGTCAGCTTTGAACAGGGATTCCCCAAACTTTAGCGTTAATTTCCATAGGTACACTGCCTTTTTTGATTGATGTGTTTGTCAATTAACGCACCAAGCGGACTGGAGGTTTATTTAGAAAATATCCTAGAAAAAAGTTAGCATGAATCTGACACGGGACCCGAGAAGGGCCCGTGACAAATTCATTGCAATACCCACCACCCCATATACTTTTATTCACAGTAGGTATCTGAAATCTTAATGTCCGATTCCAGCCAACTCCTTGTTAGAAGAATCAAAGAGGGGACGGTCATCGATCATATCGAATCAGGAAAAGCGCTAACCGTCCTGCGTATATTAAATATAACGGGTGCAGAAGGCAATGTAATTACAGTGGCATTAAATGTGCCAAGCAGCAAACATGCTAAGAAAGACATTATTAAAGTTGAAGATAGATTTCTAAAAAAGGATGAAACTGACAAACTCGCTCTTATCGCTCCAACGGCCACAATCAATATCATAAGCGATTACAAAATTGTGGAAAAGAGAAGAATTCAGCTTCCTGATTCAATCATCGGAATATTTAGGTGTCCAAATCTTAAGTGTGTTACCAATAGTGACGACTATATTAGGCCGTCGATTGACATTATCGACAAACAGAATATTGTCCTGAAATGCAGATATTGCGCCCGAGTGGTTGGTATCAATGAACTTTTGTCATAAGTTTCCTGGATTAATCGCCTAATGTGTTGTCAGGGACAAAATTCAATTACTTTATACTGACATCAAAAAGCTTTAGAAAAAACAAGGAAACAATATGAAGAGTTAGGTTATATTTTCAAGAGCAAAACATGCGATTAAATATTGAGGACGGTACTCGGTTAAGGATAGATAAACGAAATGGAAAAAAAGATAATCGGAAATGAAAAACCGAAGTTTTGCTCAGTTATGAAAGTATTTTTCCCTCTATTTTTTTCCAGTCATTCGTAGAACATCGACTTGTCCACTGTGTAGCCAGTCCTTCAGCTCTTCGTGACTTGGCTTTGCGTCGTGTTTTCCTGCCAGATGGAGGTGCAGTAGTACATAATTAACCTGATTTAGCAATGGTTTGTTATTTTCATCCCCTTTTCTGGTCTTTGTCTTCAAATCGTTCGGAACAGTGGCCCACCATTCCTCATAGGTCCTCTTTGCTCCACTCTTAGGTTGTTGACCAAATCCTTTTGGTAATGTCATATTATGAATAATAATAAATCCTGGCTTTTTAAGCGTTTATGTCTGAATAGGTCGGAAAAATAACAACGAAGTTTATAATTTCACTCTTTTTGGATTCAAAATCCGAGTACATCTCCACTCCATGTATTCTGTAAATGTCTTATCTGCTCTAAAACGCTCGATTTATTTTTGAAACTCTCGAAGTAGAAATTATTTCAATTAGTCTAATCCGTCGTAACGAATTTCTTTGAGACCCGGTAACCTACTCCCATTCCAATAAAAAGAGTCAACAGGCCAAGTGACGCTGTAATCAGTAAGTCTGCCTTAATATAATAGTGCGTCAAAAAAGTCACGAGTACGGCTGGAATAGCGATAATTAATGCAATTAAGCTGCTTACTCCAAACAGTCTTGTCTTGCTTAGTGGATTGGATTCATCCTTCCCCCATTTCATAATCTACAAATTCCTTCCTCCTATTACCTGGAGATGAACATGTATTTGTTCATATCCTTAAGTTGCCTGGTCACGTGATTTACTATATAGAATTAGAACTACTCACCCCTAATTTTTCAAATGATAGTTACAATTTTGTATTTTAAATGGTTTCTTTGACTGAAGCTTGCGGGGGTCAGTCTCATTTAGCTCATAACATTAGGTCCATGAATATCCCTGTCCTCTAGAAGTCGGTGAAACGCACCAAACCATTATTGTGACAGACTAGACCTACTATGCCTCTGCTGAATGCAACTATTCCATTACACTTGTCTTTTCCTTTCAGTACAAAAAAATCTGTTATTATTACTCTTCATTCTGATTGAAAAGTGGCTTAGCTGTAAATTTATCTTTGTGCATCAACCTTCAATTTTATTTTCTTAGACGAAGTTAAGCATAAAGCTGAAAAAGTTCTATGACCAATGTTTATATTTCGTAGCTAAGTTACGAAGTTATGTTAAGAATTATATGCATTCCTCGCCCACAAGGATTGTTTTTACCTATAAAAGTAACAAGGATCTTTCCCCAGACGATTTAATAAAATCGTTTTGGTTAAGCACGGCAATGGCCCTAGTTCTAGTCCTACCTCCGCTGGCAATTTTTGTAGGGATAATCCACAGCACGGAAGATATTTTGATTGCCTCACTCATAGGATTTGGAGTCCATTTTGTAATTCTAGCATTCTCCGTAAGAATTTGTTCAAAGTTGGAAAGAATTTTCAGCGAATGAATAGCTATTGGGTTATTTCCCGTCATTTCCGTTCAGCCTGAGTAGATTCTTAATCATGAGTCTTATTCTCCGTACTAATGAAGGGTTAGCTAAATGTTAAAATGCTAGTCACGATACCAATACTTACGGAGATTCTTGAGTTAAAATGAGTACTACTGTAAGTATGCCGAGTAAGATTTTTGGTACAGTTTTATCCCACGGATTGAGAGGACGCATGTTATCAAAGAATGAGCTTCATACACTTGCTGAATCAAGGGATATAGATGAACTCGTTACACGAATGAAGAACACGGTATATCTTGATGCACTAGCAAAACTCCCTAAACCCTATACCGCTGAGAAGGCTGAGAGCGCGCTTCGCGAGTACCTTGTCAATGTCCACGCTAAATTGGTAAATATCTCAGGAGGTTCAGGGATTCTGTATGCTTACTTTACAAAGTATATTACTTGGAATCTTAAATTAATCTTGAAAGGAAAGGCTTTGGGAAAGTCTTACGAGGAGCTTTTACCAAAAATTAACCTCCGAGCAGAAGAGTTGGTAGGCAGGAGAGATTTGGTAGTAAAAGCACTAGTTGCTCAAGACTTTGACGAGGCAGTATCAGTCCTGTCAGGGAGCGAATTCTTTGAACAGGCTTCCAAAGCAGCTGCAGCTTATAAGGAGAAAAGGGACCTGAGACTATTTGATATATACCTAGATCAGGTCTTCTACAAGACGCTTGATAAAGCCATGAAATCTGAGTCACAGGATCCAGACATAAAGAGAGTAGTCTCAGTGGATATAGATTCGTATAACGTTTTGGCGGTACTTAGAGGCAAGTATTGGAACTTGAGCCCTACAGACATAAATGAGCTGATTGTGACCACCACCCCAAAGGTCACGCGAGAGACCATACAGAGGATCATGAACGCCGAAAAGATATCAGAGGCAGCTTCAGAATTAGGGGATACAGTTTATAGAGAAATCATTCCACAGAATGTATCCGACGACATTGATATTATTATGCAATTAGAGGCAGGCTTTGAAGGCATAGGTTTGAAACGCGTTTTTAGTGCCTTTAGATCCGTATTCAGCGTTGCCATCATGCTTGCAGCGCTAAAGCTTATAATGATAGAAATAAGGAATCTATCAGCAATTATTTCAGGTGTCGAGCAGAAAGTGTCTCATGACGTAATAGTTTCTAGACTTGTGACACCTGATTGATACCTAGCGGACTAAAGATTTTCGAGTCAGAAGTTTCTCATATTATTACAATTAACTCATCTCTTGCACCGATTTTAACCGGTTACTCAGTGGCGTAAATGAGTAAATAATGGGATAAGTGGGTGAGTAAAGGGAATGCTTTTTTCAGTTTCTCGATTATATCCTACCATCACAACTCGGCCTAGCAGAGACATGTGTAAATCTTTTACAACTTCCTGCTCTTTTAATGGCCCATAAACCTGAAAGAAGTATTTCTCATTATGAAATGAAATATGCTGTATGATCGAATCAGTGACAATGATTGGGTCTTTGTAGAGTTTTTCTGATGTAGATCTTTCCTTCATGTCTACGGAAATCTGTAGCTGTCGTTTCAAGTATTTGCTTCTGGTTAAATTGGAATCTATAGAAAATACATTCGTTCTATACTGATCAATTGCCTTGTCGAAATCGCGGACGGTTTTGCCGCATAATTGCAATATTTGTGCTGTTTCTATCCCAGAAGATATCTCTTTCTGTTTTCCAAAAATGTAGAACAATCCAATGATCTCGTTTGCGGAGATATACGGAAATTCTCTTTTACCTGCCAAAAATGCTTTTATTCTTTCGGGAAGATCTTCTGGAAAAAGTAGGCCCATGTAAGAATTGGCAAATGCCGTCAACGTGTTCATTGAATTTCTTGGCAAACACGTTTATACATTGCCCTACATGACAACTACAATCATGTCTGCAACAAGTCCAGAGAACACTACGGTCCATATCATCGTACATGGAAGAATGGCCTTATTTGACAAAGTTAAAGATCTACTGGGAAAGAAAGGGTTTGATGCTCAGAAGATGAGGCTGGCAAGCCTAGAGGAAGCAGGCAAAACAGGGGAGTACGTAGCTATGCTGTGGCCTCCATGGGATCCTAAAGAAATTATCCTAAGTGAGATCACTAAATTAGACGAATCATCTGGTCAAAAGCAACCAGCAACTAGTATGGCGATGGGTGCATGGTCTACGGTTGGACAGAAAGAGATCTCTAGAATAGTGATTTGAAGACGGGTTGTGCCATAGTCGCACACAGTCCTTTGCCTTGAATCGTTTAATGGTCAAGCTTGGGTTCCATTGAAGCTCGTCTGTAGCCATGGCTGAAGTCTGGGTCATAGACCTTGGAAAATTGGTAACCCCTTGGTTTGACCACGTTACCAACTATAAATAACGCAGTCTTGGTTATGCGTGCATTTTGGGTTTTGTAAGCAATGTCTGCCAAATTCCCAGTTATAATGACCTCATCCTCCCAAGTAGCTTTGTAAACGACGGCAGCAGGAGTATCATTAGTATATGCCCCACCTTGCAATAACTGTCGAACTATTTCCTTAATCAAGTGAACACTTAGATAAAAGGCCATAGTTGAGCCATGTGATGCAAGTTGGGAGATCTTCTCTTTTTCAGGGACAGGGGTTCTAAGCTCTGCTCTAGTAATAATTATCGTCTGAGTGTTCCCAGGTAGCGTTAATTCCATATTCAACGATGCGGCAGCTCCTAGAAGGGAAGTAACTCCAGGGATCATTTTACAAGTTATTCCATCAGCCTGTAGCTTATCTACCTGTTCTTTAGTAGCACCATAAATATTCGGATCCCCATCATGCAACCTCATAACAAGTTGACCTGCCCAAGATGCGTCTCTTAATATTTCATAAATTTTTTCTCTATCTATCAATGAAGCATCATACAAACTTGCATTCTTTTTCGCACATTCTAGTAATTTCGGATTTAATAGTGAACCTGAATAAACAATCGTATCGGCCTCTAAGAGCAATTTTTTTGCCTTCACCGTAATAAGGTCAGGATCCCCAGGTCCTGAGCCGGCGAAGTAAACAATGGGGTTGCTTGCTTTCTCTTCGGTCACTTCCTTTTCACAACCATTATTGAAAAATACTTTTCTCCTATCTCGGTAACCTGCTGCAATTCTCGAAGCTCAGAAGTCCTGATTGTCTGTTCATTGACTGAGACGTCCTGGGCTATAGTCACCAGCGAATCATTACTGAATCCGGCGTTCGGCAGCATGTTTATAACCTTGCCGAAATATCTCCCATCTTTGAGAAAAATTACAGTATCACATGTACTTGCCGTATTTCTTACTCTCTCGATGTCATAGCATGCTGGAATAATTCCTACTGTCTGCTCCCCTTCGGCAAGACTCAGTTTCGCTTCGGCAGCAAAGGAGAACATAGACGTGATACCAGGAATAATTTCGATCTCAATATCGGAGAAGCTCTCTCTCAACTCCTTAAACACATAAGCCCATGTACTGTACAGAGAAGGATCTCCAACAGTGAGATAAACGACATTCTTCCCTGAATAGACTGATTTGGCGATCTCGGCTGCATTTTTTTTCCAATATTCTACCAATGATTCTTTGTCCTTTTTCATTGGAAAAACTAAGGCTCTGACAGTTTGGTGTTCCTTATCGATATACTTCTCAACCACACCAATAGCTATGCTTTGTTTTCCCTCCCTCGAAGTCGGACCGAATATAATGTCTGCCGCTTTCAATCTACCTATACCCTTAACTGTAAGTAATTCTGGATCTCCAGGACCGCATCCAATACAACAAAGCCTCATTTTTCGAAAATGGACTTTGCAGTAATTTAAGTTACGCTTTGAAATGAAGCATTCAAAGGGGGAATTTTAAGCTAGACATGACTTTCGCATTTCATTGAATCTCAAAAAGGCAGGCGCACCAGACAGAAGGGTAAGGTTTGCACCATTGAAAAGTGTTTCCTTCTAAATGTCATGAAGTCAGGAAGTGGGTTTAGTCGCCGAGATAATCAGAACCGGATTCCTCGCCAACATCATGGTCCCGGTCGTTACTTTCCTTGATTTTGAAATTATGACTTGCGTCACATCTACTTCTTCAAGTTTAGCGCCATAAAGTGTCGACAGTGCATCATAAGCTGATTCTATTAGTATGGTATTAATAACTAGTCGACCGTTCGTTTGCAATTTCGATATTGCCATTTCGATAATCTTTCTTGTATTACTCCACGTTCCACCAATAACTATGGAATTTACCTGTGGGAGCTTGGGAAGCGCATCTTGTGCGTCAGATAGGATGACCTCGGCTTTAAATCTAAATCGACTTAAATTCAGCTTCGTTAACTCTACTGCCTTTTCATCAAAATCAATTGCATAAGCTGTTCCACTTCTTATCTGATTACAGATTTCAACAGTCAGGCTACCGCTACCGCAGCCAACATCAATTGCGGTAAAGCCTTCCTTCAGCCTCAACTTACCTATTGTTATAGCTCTAACTTCTTCCTTCGTTATGGGCACTTGCTCGGATCTTTCGAATAGCTCGTCTGGGATCCCTGGGGTATCATATCTCCATAGCAATTTGGCAAAATTTTGCCAATTTCCCCTATTTTAATGTGCGAGACTTTGATGTAATCCTGTGTAAATGAAGATCATAAACATCAAAAGGAGGAAAATAAAGGCGAAAATGCCATTAGTTGCCAGTTTCCTTCTTTGTGGCTTCTGAACCGTACGCCCAATCTTCTTTGAAATGCCATACGACATCAAATAAAAGAACAGACCGATGAGTATAACAATCCCTATAATCGTTCCTTGGTCGGTACCTGGTGCTATGACAAGTCCGGCAACAATTCCTCCAATGACACCAAGGACTGCACGCATGTAATAAATTCTATCGAACATGTCCAATCTATCGACGAGGTACAATACGATTGTTAGAGTCTTGAACCATCCTGGTTTAATTCCTTACGGTTAACTTGGAAAAGTGTTATAATTGGTTGATGTTAGAGTCACGATGAAGATCATGGAACTATCGGGTCTTGAATTGCACTGCTTAATTGAAGATATAAATCAAAAATTAAATCAAGGATACTACGTAAGTGCGATATCTAGCATTTCAAGAAATTCCTTTTCCCTGAAAATGCGTCATGCTAACCTCTCTGATGTTATTTTGATACTTTCTACGGCAGGAATATGGATCACAAGGATGAACTTCCGTACTTTCGAAGATAGCCCAATTATTAATAGTATGAAATCAGAGATAGAGAGAGCGAAATTCGAGAGTATTGAACAGAAAGGGGATGAGCGTGTCGCCTATCTCAAGTTTAGACACCTTGATGGTCGTTTGAGAATCCTAGTCGCCGAATTCTTTAGCAAGGGAAACGTAATCGTATGCGACGAAAATGATGTGATAATTACACTTCTGAATCCTGTTGAGGTTAGACACAGAATACTTAGAACTGGTATGACTTACCAGTCACCCCCACCCAGAGGCATCAACATATTTGATCTCTCGATCAATGATCTATTGGAATTGCGTGAAAAGGAGAAAGATCCCAACATAGAAGTCGATAAGTGGCTTGGTAGGAGTATCTCGCTATCGAAAAAATACATCGAAGAAATAACTGCCAGGTCGAAAATGAAGCACATAAAATTGAGTGAGACAGCCAGAAAAGACATGGAAGAAGTCTTTGAATTGGCCAGAAGTCTTGTATTGGACATATGTGATCCGTCAACGCATAAACCATTAGTGCTCTTAGACAATGCGGGCCGGCCAACAAATGTTATACCCTTTCGATTAGAATCAGTTTCAGAGGGGGTGGCATTTGTTCCGTACGAAACTTTGATGGAGGCTGTAGATGCCGTATTCAGCGAACTATTGATAGAAGAAGGTTCAAGCACACGTACGGTTGAATTAGATAGCAAGATTGCCGCCCTAGAACATGACTACAGCCAACAGAATCAAGCAGAGTCAGAAGTTATTGAAAAGTCTAATGCAATTAGGAAATTGGCACTGGAACTCATGACCCTTCCTAGTTTTGTAACCGACATTCAAGACAAGTCACTATCTTCAGTTCTAGAGAAAAACTCTTCGAAGATCGTTACCATCGCCGGTCGGAAATTTCTTGAGATTGTCGATGAATCCATGCCATTTGATCCGCGCCTGCCGAGAATCTCCTCATTATTGTATGACCGAGCCAAAGAATTGGAAAGGGGTTGTCAATCAATTAGAAATGCGAAATCTAGACTAGTTGAACAGATGGAGGATCTAAAGAAGAAGGCTAATTTACTCCAAAAGAAAGCTGCGGTAAAACCCCAGGTTGAAAAAGAATGGTTTGAAAGGTATAGGTGGTTTATAGGCAGCGAGGGGCTTTTGTGCATTGGTGGTAGAGATGCTTCATCAAATTCCGCAATTATCAGGAAGCACTTAACGGATCAAGACTTGGTATTTCATGCGGAAGTCCATGGATCGCCATTCTTTGTTGTCAAGAATGTCCCAGACGGTGGCGCTGACCAACTAAAAACAAGTCTGTTGGAAGCTGCTCAGGCGACAGTATCGTTTAGTAGGGCTTGGAAGGATGGATTATCAGTTGCCGACGCTTATTGGGTCATTCCTGATCAGGTAAAAAAAGGCGCTCCTACCGGCCAGTTCCTGCCTAAAGGTTCCTTTGTCATAGAAGGAAAGAGGAACTTCGTCAAAGGTGTTGAAATTAGGCTGGCGTTGGGAGTAATAATTTTGGAGAAGAAATATGCCCTAATGTGCGGTCCTCAGGATGCGGTGAAAAAGAAATCTATCGCATATTGCGTGCTTCTTCCAGGGGGAAACGACCCAACTAATATGGCTAAGAAATTTAAGCAGGAAATGGTAAGAGTATGTACAGACATTTCTGAGGAGTTCAAAGAACTTCTAGAGTACCTTAAGTCGCTTACAATTGACGAAATTGTAAAGACCATTCCTCACGGACAATCAAAGATTTTGCTAACACGGAAGGGCGAGCTTTTAGCCCGATCGATGGGAGAATTACATTCTTAGCTGAAAGCGTTCAACTGCTGCCCGAAGAATTTCACATCTGCAAGAATGCTAATTGACAGTCCTCCGCTCCGCTCTCCGCTCTCCGCTCTCCGTTTCTAGCAAAGTAATTAAGTAAATCATAGTCTTCATTTATTGTGGCCGAAAGGGATTCCATAAGCAAGCACAGGGACGCAAATATGACTACTAGGGTTCTTGTAAGGGATATTATGAATAGTACCGTTGTTTCTTGTCATCCTGACGACTCGGTGAATGAAATTGCTAAGAAAATGAAGGACGAAAGAATTGGCAGCATAGTGATCATGAGAAATGAAAATCCAGCAGGGATAGTTACAGATTGGGACATAGTCACGAATACGGTCGTACAGGACGTCAAGCCTAGTATGATGAAAGGATCCGATATTATGAAACAACTTTATACTATTGAAGGAGAGGAAAGTGTCACCGAAGCAGCTCGGCAGCTTAGACAGAAAAACATCAAGAGATTGGGTGTGGTCTACAAAGGAAGGCTTGTCGGCATCATCTCTGCGTCAGACGTTATCGCTGTAACTCCAGAGCTGGTAGACGTAGTGTCCGAGAAGGCCTCGCTGATCAGAGGAGAGGTTGGTCGGCCGATAGGCAATGTTTCGGGATATTGCGATGAATGTGGCGAATGGTCTGATCTGCTCCAATACGTTCAAGGAACATTTACTTGTGAAGAATGTAGAGGCGAAGCAGCAACCGTATAGAGATCTAGCCTTTTTTGCTGACTCGATGCATGGAAGTCTGGCTCGGAAGCTTAGGATATTCGGTATTGATACAGCCTACAGCAGTTCAATATCCGATGATCGTTTACTGTGGGAATGCAATTGCCAACGAAGAATTCTTTTAACATCAGATAAAGAATTGTTTAGAAGATCATCAAATAAAAGAATAGGTAGCGTCCTTTTGCAGGGTCGTTCAGAAAAAGAGAATCTGGTAAAAATCTTTGGAGAATGCAACATCACCGAGATACTGTTTGATTCGGAATATGCAAGATGTCCCACGTGCAATCTTAAACTTGAGGAGAAAAGGAAAGGAGAACTAGATGACCTAAAGAACTTGGTTCCTACAAAATCATTTCTCGTGTACTCTCATTTTTATCAATGTAGTGTATGCAAAAAAATCTACTGGGAAGGGAGTCATAAACCATCGCTAGTTTCTCTAGCCAAATCTGTTACTCAAGAATTGTCCAGAATATCCTGATCTCTTAATTGGTCAACTTCCGTTTGCTAGATCCACCGTACTCAGCAGAACATGGACCTTTGACTGCCAAAAATTAGCAAAAGGTTAAAATCACGTATGCCGAAGAACTTCAGACCATAATGAGTTCACCCTCGCCGCTAGAGAGGACTGTCGACAAGGTTTTATTGCAAAAGGAGAGTGAATTGATTTCAAAGATAGACTCCGCCTATCAGGAATCACTGAGGAATCTAGATTCTTCTAAAAGTAAACTTAATTCTGAATACATGGTAATAATTGAAAATGCAAAGAAGCAAGCTGAAAATCTAAAACGGCAAATCGTTGGTTCAAGTAGACTCTCCGCAAGGAACAATCAGTTGGTCCTAGTAGAGGATTCTGTCAAAACCGTTTTCGAGATGGCAAGGAAGAGATTGTTATCCCTACACAAGGAACCGGATTATGAAAAGTTGATGAAGCAAGCCTTATTGAGTAGCCTCAATGAAATCGGGAAGAACGACCTTATTATCGAATGTAACAAAACTGACTCTGGGTTGGTACGAAAACTTGTTGATAGTATTAACAAAGAAAAGGGAACAAAGTTGGTTGCAGCAGATAAAAATATTGACATCTTAGGAGGAATACGTGCTACGTCATCAGATGGAACATTGACCTATGATGATTCTATTGATTCTAGAATTGAAAGGCTCAAACCTTTAATAAGGAAAAACATTGTCCAAATCTTGAGAGGGAGTGAAAGAGAAAGTTGGTCGCAAAAGGTAGAATAGTCTGGGTCAGCGGTCCAGCGGTCAGGGCTGACGGAATGTCATCTACAAAGATGTACGAAACAGTTGAGGTAGGTGAATCTAAACTTATTGGTGAAGTCATTAGGCTTACCGGAGACGTGGCGTTTATTCAGGTTTATGAGACGACTTCAGGTTTGAAACCTGGAGAGCCTGTAGTTGGAACGGGTCAACCGCTGTCAGTCGCTCTTGGTCCAGGGATCATTGGCCAGATTTATGATGGAATACAAAGACCATTGAGCGAGATGGCTAAGAAATCAGGCGATTTCATCGGAAGAGGAATCGCGACCACGCCAATAGATCTCAAGAAGAAGTACAAGTTTATTCCAACGGTAAAGAAAGGTGATAGCATTACTGGTGGTTCTATTCTAGGCACTGTGGACGAAACCCCGTTGCTTACTCATAGCATTCTTGTGCCTCCCAACCATCGTGGAGGTGTGATAACTAACATGGTTGGTGAAGGTGATTATGACCTGGAACACGTTTTGGCTGAGACACAAAAAGACGGTGGTTATAATACAGAGCTTAAGATGTACCACAAATGGCCCGTTCGACATGCCAGACCTTACACCGAAAGATATGATCCTACAGTGCCTCTAGTCACCGGCCAGCGTATCATTGACACATACTTCCCCATCGCGAAGGGTGGAACTGGAGCCATTCCTGGTGGATTTGGAACTGGCAAGACTGTAACGCTACATCAGATAGCAAAATGGGCAGATTCAAAAGTTGTTGTCTATATTGGATGTGGGGAACGTGGAAATGAAATGACCGAGGTATTGGTGGAATTTCCTCACCTTCTTGACCCGCGTTCAGGTAGGCCATTAATGGAAAGAACAGTTCTTGTAGCAAATACTAGTAATATGCCCGTGGCAGCCCGCGAAGCTTCCATTTACACAGGCGTGACTATTGCAGAGTATTATAGAGACATGGGGTTTGATACTGTCTTGGTCGCTGATTCTACAAGTAGATGGGCTGAGGCCTTGAGAGAAATGTCAGGAAGACTTGAAGAAATGCCTGCTGAAGAAGGTTATCCATCTTATCTTGCCTCAAGATTGGCAGAATTTTATGAACGTGCAGGACGAGTTAGGTCCTTGGGTTTGCCTGAAAGAAGCGGATCCGTGACTCTGATAGGAGCTGTGTCTCCTTCGGGAGCTGATTTCACCGAGCCCGTGACGACTCATACCATCAGATTCATCAAGACATTCTGGGCCCTGGATACAAGACTTGCATACTCCAGGCATTATCCTTCGATTAACTGGATGCTGTCGTATTCAGGATACTTGGAGGATGTTGCCAAATGGTGGAAGGAAGAGGTAAGTAGCGAATGGTTTGAATTGAGAGCAGAGTCATATCAGATTTTGCAGAGAGAGGATACGCTAAAAGAAATCGTGAGGCTTCTTGGACCGGAAGCACTTCCAGACGAAGAAAAACTTATCTTGGAAGTTGCACGAATGATAAAAATAGGAATTCTGCAGCAAAATTCCTTCGACAAGGTTGATACCTATTGCAGTCCACAAAAGCAGGTGAAATTAGTCAAGCTCATGGTCAGATTCTACAAGGAGGCACTTAAAGCCTTAAGAGAGGGAACTTCCTTGGCGGATATAAGGGCAATGCCAGTTATTAGCTCTCTACTAAAAGCAAAGTTTGAGATTCCTGACGAGGAGGTACAGCGACTAGACGGCCTTGAAAACGGTATGATTGAACAGTTTAAAAAACTGCAAAGTAAAGAAGAGGTGAAAGTGGT
>JAATVP010000151.1 GCA_014523625.1 Nitrososphaerales archaeon TH5896 | reverse complement strand
TGTCTGAATCAGCTGCCATTGAATATACTAAAGTAGCCGAAATTAAAGGTCCTCTCATAATCATTGATGGCATCACAAAAGCCTCATTCGATGAACTTGTTGAAATCGAGACTTCAGATTCCACTAAAAGACTCGGCAGGGTACTGGAGGTAGGCCATGGAAAGGCCGTAGTGCAGGTCTTTGAAGGTACTACGGGGCTGGCGATCAGTGGAACGAAAGCTAAATTCTTAGGTAAAACTATGGCTATGCCAGTTTCACCCGAACTCTTGGGAAGAGTATTCGATGGACTCGGCCGACCCAATGATGGTCTCCCCGATCCAATAGCGGAGAAATTCCTTGATGTAAACGGAGAACCAATGAACCCTGAGCGGAGGGAATATCCCACTTCATTCATACAAACGGGGGTCTCTGTGATAGACGGAATGCTCACGCTTGTCCGTGGCCAGAAACTTCCGATATTCTCTGGTTCCGGCATGCCACATAACATTCTGGCAGCCCAGATTGCCAGGCAGGCAACGGTCGTAGGAACTAAAGAAGATTTTGCTGTCGTCTTCGCAGCCATTGGAGTTCAATATTCTGAGGCGCAATACTTTAAACGAAGCCTTGAAGAGTCTGGGGCCTTGAGACGAAGTGTATTATTTCTTAATCTAGCAGATGATCCCGCTATCGAGCGAATTATAACTCCTAGAGTAGCCCTTACTGTAGCCGAATATCTGGCCTTTGATTTGGGGATGCATGTCTTAGCTATACTCACAGACATGACAAACTATGCAGAGGCATTACGTGAGATTAGCGCCGCAAGAGAAGAAGTCCCAGGAAGGAAAGGATATCCGGGCTATCTATACACTGATCTGGCAAACAACTACGAGCGTGCTGGACGTATTAGAGGTAAAAATGGTAGTGTAACTCAGGTGCCTATACTATCTATGCCTGCTGACGATATAACTCATCCTATTCCGGATCTCACCGGTTACATTACTGAAGGTCAGATAGTGTTAGGTAGAGATCTCTTCCGAAAAGGTGTTTATCCACCTGTGAACGTTCTAATGTCCCTTTCAAGACTTATGAAAGACGGTGTTGGGGAGGGAAAAACGAGATCGGATCACATGGAAGTAGGTAACCAGCTTTACGACGCCTACTCTCGAGCTCAGGAAGTAAGAGCTCTAGCCGAAATCGTAGGAAGATCAGGACTGACTGGTGTAGACCTCAAGTATTTGGATGCAGGCGATATGTTCGAAAGTCATTTTCTGAAACAAGAAAAAGACGAGAATAGGGGATTAGAAGAGACTCTTTCAAGAACATGGGACGTACTCTCAACTTTACCTGAGGGTGAGCTAACTAAAATAAAAGAAAAACATGTGAGACAATACTACAAGGAGACCAAATGATCTTTTAATCATGTCATTTGGGGGAAGGGTTACTGCTACAAAGATTGAACTAATCAAGATCCGTCGTTCCATGCAGGTGGGAAAGATGGTTCACAAGATTCTTGACGACAAACGAGAGGTTCTGTTAAAAAAGATAGACGAAATGATCGAGGAGGCTAACAAGGCCAGAGGTGATATCTGGTCACCATTAGCAGAGATCTATTCTTCCGTATATGATTCCTACATGTCGCTTGGAACAACAACGCTAGAATCAATATCTGATTCTACTCCAAGTATCATGGAGGTTGAAGTAAATGTGCGAAGAGTTGTGGACGTAAGGATCCCGACCCTTCACGTCAGCAGCAAACAGGGGGGGCAAGAATTATCATACGGTTTCGTGGAAACCAACGCTTCGGTAGATAAAGGCGCGAAACTAATAAAGAACATACTCCCACAAATTTGCAAAGCAGCCGAATACGAGAATGCAATATTTAGTCTGGCAAAGGAACTCGAGAGAACTCAGAAGTTAATTAATGCGTTGGAGTATGTCATAATTCCACAGTATGAGAATGCGATAGCATTTATCCGGGCCACCCTCGAAGAACGAGAAAGAGAAGACTTCGTAAGGCTCAAAAAAGTTAAAGCAGTACTCGAAAGGAAAAAGCTTTAATACCGTCGGGATTGTTCTGGGAACTAATTGGGATATGAGCGAGAATATTATCGCAAACTTTTCTGAGGAATCAAAAGGTGTTCTCAAGAAAGAATATGAAACTATGATAGAGCAGACGAAAGAGATGCTTGGCGAATGTAAACGCAAAGCACTTTCCAAAATCTAGTTCATTTATCCTGTTTTCTTACTTAGTAACAATCCATTGTAATTCCTTTTAATATGCAGAATTGTCGGATTGCCGAGATATCATTAAATAGGGCGTCCCATCTCGAACCCCTATGAAGAAAGGAAAGGGAGGACATATTTTAATCCCGGTTATCGTGGCACTCACCACAATAACTTTCATAACCGTAAATTCCATGGGGTCTACAGCATATGCTCAGGAAGAGGCATCTGCGGGTGATGGAAGCTCATTCAAGCTGATAGGTGCAGGAATGGCATTTGGTTTGGCTGCTCTTGGTGCGGGTATAGGACTCGGTTACGTCGGTGCTGCCGGCCTAGCAGCTATTAGTGATAATCCTAAAATGCAGTCCAGGGTATTCATCATTGTAGGCATGGTGGAATCAATCGCAATTTACGGTATCGTCATGATGTTCATCATACTCGGTCAAGCGTGACCTAAATCGGGGAGATTCCTGATTAGGCACGTCCGACTGAGAGGATAACGGATGGACTGAGACTAAATGGGAACCGCTAAATTATTGAAAACTACTCTTGTCCTACCTAGGACTGAAACGCAGCAAGTTGTAAGCAGACTTGCTCAACTTGAATGGTTTCATCCCCTGCAACATGCATCAGAGTATATTAACCCCTATTATGACGACCTACTATTGAAGGCACAGAGGCTTTTCCAAGAAATTGACGATGTTGTCAAGGCTTTGGGAGTACCTCTAGAAACTGGCGTAATGGATACCATGTTTAAAGGTGCTCCGAAAGAGCAGACATCCTACGAAATTGAAGATATTCAAAGCTTCATAGCTGATTTGGAGGTAAGAAGCACTGCAATCTTGGAAGAACCCAAAAGGATCCTTTTGGAGCAAAGTCAAGTTTCAAAACAGTTGGAAGAATACCGTACGATAGCTTTAACCTTGGAAATGGCAGCGGAATTGGATTTAGATCTACGAATTTTCTCTAAATTAAGAATATTTTATGCAGCAACTTTTATCATAGAGAATAACGACCAAGATGAGATCAAGAAAAGCCTAGGAGATCTTCAGATGCAGATTGTTAAACTAAATGAGCACAAATCTGCCTTAATCATCTTAGGTTCAACTGACAATGACGCTGATAGAATAATCAAAGTTTTGAGAAGCTTCGGAGTGCACCCTTTACAGGTACCTCCTAACATGCCTCAGAATCCCCATTTGGCTTATGCTGAGTCCAAGACCAAAATAAAGGAACTAGAGAAGCAAAGCACAGATCTGCGCAAGAAAGTTGAGAAATTAAAATTATCGCTTACTACGAAACTACTATCATTACATGAAGCTTCTCATGTGGCAAAAGATGTTTTAGAAGCAACTAGAAAGCCAGGTGGCACAAGGAATTTTGCAATGATTCAGGGCTTTATCCCTGAACAGATGGAAAATAAATTCAAGAGCTTGACAAGCGATTATGTCTCGGTAATGGATAGTCCTGAACGCTCGGCCTCTCATGAAAGTCACGCTGAGGATCACGATGAGAAACTTCCTACACTCCTGAAAAATAAAAAGTATATTCGCACCTTCGAGATCATAACTGAGACACAGGGATTACCCAACTATGAGAGAGATTGGCGTGAGAGAGACCCTACGCCAATTATTGCCTTCGTTTGGCCTGTCTTCTATGGATTGATGTTTGCAGACTTGGGACACGGCTTATTGCTCTTTGGTCTAGGGATGCTTTTCAGATACCGCGGCAATGGATCTTTGACCACCTGGGGAACTTTAATAGCGGCGAGTGGAGCGGCTGCAGCCATCGCTGGCCTAGGAACGGGAGAATTATTTGGTTTTCATATAATCGAGCTTCCTTTCATATTTCCCATTGCTGAACAATTGGGATTTGTGGGGATGTTAAGTGTGTCAGAGCTAACTTTTGAGGAGGTAGTCAAGATTTTAGAGATATCAATCGCTATAGGGGTAGTGCATATCTTGCTGGCTTTCTTCTTGAGGCTCGAGGCAGATATCAAAAAGCATGATAATCTTATGATTTTTTACCATGATATCCCAACTATAGTACAATACTTTGCGGTGGTAAGCCTTATCCTAGCAGCTATAGGTTCAGGATATGATATCATCGGCATGTTTGGCATTACTGGAGTCGTCCATGATGAACCGGTGCCTTGGCTAACGGTCGTTTTCGGAGACTGGGTCACCGTAGAGCTGGTTGCAAAGGCAGCACCCCTTGTAATTATTGGTACTGTAATAGTGATGATTATCGGAGGCATGAAGGAAGAGAAGCACCTCAAGAAACTTGGGAAGGACGAAGGTGGTGGAGTGGTAGGTATTGTGGTGGAGGTAATAATGGTAAGAATCATAGAAATGCTTTCAAACACAATAAGTTACTCTAGACTTGGGATAATGCTACTGGTCCACGCAGCACTTCTTGTAACGGTTATCGATTCATTCGAATCTTTGGGTGGCACAGCTGGAGGGTACGCCGTCCTTATCGGAGGAAATATTGGTATTATGTTGATTGAGGGACTGATAGTATATATTCAAACAATTAGGTTACACCTTTACGAATGGTTTCCTAAATGGTATATTGGCCAAGGGATCGACTTCAAACGCATCGTCCCCAAAATGCTCTATTCCAAATTCGTATGGCGGACAAGGACCATCGATCATAGCTTGGACCACAATCGTGTAGATGCTAAAAAAAGCACTCCCGAAGAAGTAATTGGGAGGTCATAAAAGTATCTGATTCAGCTAAGATCGTTGGTCAAACTGCCTCCAGTTATAAAGATGGATGAAGAATTGACGAGATACCATTCAGCTGTACTTCTTTACCAACAATTGATGGACTAATGTATGGAATTGGACCATGCCTCCAGGTCGATAAGTGTTGGAATCCTGATCACCTGGTCACGACTATCTAATTGTGAACTCTTTTAGAGATCATGTCCTGGCTACCAATCATTGCTGGTGTTTTTGTAGTTGCTAGATAATCCGATCGCCGTTTTTGACTCGGGACTAGGTTCCTTATCAGTAATAAAACAATTGCGCAAGCACTTACCGACTGAAAACCTATTGTACCTTGCAGATGAACAACACTTTCCATATGGTAACAAAACAAGGCAAGAACTTCTAACTATAGTCCTTGATATACTACGATATCTTGAGCGCTATAAGCCTAAATTAGTAGTTATTGCTTCAATTACTCCTTCAGTTCAGATTCTTGAAGAAGTCAAGCGTTCATCCAAAATCGGTGTCCTGGGAATTATCCCTCCACTCAAGACCGCTTGTAAGCTAACAAAGAAAAAACATATCGGAATATTGGCGACCGCAGGCACGATCAAGAGCAAAGAATTGGGAGATTTGATAAAGTCCCAAGTCCCTCAGAATATACTTGTAACAAGATTTGATGCATCACAAATTATTGGCTTGGTTGAAAATGGTGATTATATCACCAATGAACGAAAGACCTTTGATGCAATTTCTAAGGCAATAGAATATCGTGAAGATCTTGACTCACACATAGATGTGATGGTTTTGGCAAGCACCCACCTACCCTTTGTCTCAAATTATCTCGTCTCCTTACTTCCAAAGATCAGATTGATTGACCCTGTAAAACTTCTCGCGAACGATGTGAGGAGATACCTATCTGTGAATCATATGGCCAAAAAGAAAGGAGTTGGCCGTACTGAGATTCTAATAACATCGAACAAAGCTAGATTTGAAGGGATAGTTAGAAAATTAGGAGTCAGAGAGCCGGTAAAGGAGATCTTTCTGGCTCTATAAGAGTAGCGACATGTGATACCGCTAATCAGTGAAGAATGCCAATATTGCAGAAGCGGTATGATTAGGACACTACGAATATTATATTAGGTAGATTTACCTTAGACCAGAACTCACTAGTCATGTATGGATCTTAGAATCGTTTTCTTGGGCACGTCAGCAGCCACCCCGACTGACGAGCGCGGATTATCTTCTATAGCGATTGCTCGAGGAAATGAGATACTGCTTTTCGATGCTGGGGAAGGCATGCAAAGAAATTTTGTAAGATCAAGTCTTCGGATGAACAGCAAAATGAAAGTCTTTATCACGCACATGCACGCTGACCACTCGCTGGGTATCTTGGGGTTACTCCAAACACTATCTCTTAATGGCAGGACCCTACCTATTGATATCTACGGTGAACCAAGACTTGCAGAATTCATAAAGTATAGTACAAGACTAATAGGCTTCGGGCTTTCATTTGATGTAAATCTTCATAGTATAGAGGGTGAGGGACTTTTGGCTCGCGAAGACGATTATGTAGTCACATGCTGCGAAGCAGATCATAATGTAACCGCCTACTCATTCTGTTTGACGGAATTGGAGAGACCTGGTATTTTTGATATCAGAAGAGCAATTCAATTAGGAATACCGGAAGGAAAATTATACAAACAGCTTCAATCAGGTATGGATATTGTAGTCAACGGCCGTATGGTAAGATCATCTGATGTGGTAGGCCCATGCCGACCGGGGAGGAAGATTGGAATATCAGGTGATACAAGACCAACCGAAAAACTAAGTAAATTTTTCGAGAATTGCGATCTCCTCATCTTTGAGTCAACATATGCTGAAGAGCTTCGACATAAGGCGATCGAAAACTTTCATTCTACTGCTGCTGAAGCTGCTAAGTTGGCAAATCAGTCTGGCGCCAGGAAGCTCGTGTTAACTCATTTCAGTACGAGATACAGGCAGAATAAACAATTGCTAGAGGAGGCCCGCCTCATTCATGAAAACGTTGATGATGCACATGATCTGAAAGTAATACACCTCCCATACCGTCAATAAATCTCCTGAACTATTTTGAGCTGAATCTACGTTGAAATCTTTCTTACAAATTTATAACTGGAGCATACTAATATTTGCAGGGGATGAAGTGAATAATCGCTGCTCCAGGCAGAGCTAAAAGCTATGATGACCTCGCGACGAACAGACCCCAAACCATGTGTAGCTCTAGGCCATGCGTTTGGAGCGTAAGTAGCACAAGTAGTCACCTTGTCACGACGATATGAAATAGTTGCAGTTGTTTCGAAATCTCTAATAGATTAGCAGGACGTACTAAAAATATAGCCTTTTGAACCCACAACATATACATTATTGATGCAATATTACTTCTTTAATGTCTTTGGAAGAATTAGTATACGATTATCCCCTTTACAGACCTCCCTCAGAGGCCAACTCAACTATTTTACAGGTCACGTTGGGATGCTCATTTAATCACTGCTCATTCTGTAGTATGTATCGAACAAAATCCTATCAGGAGAGGTCATTAGAGGAGATCAAGTTCGAAATAGATTTAATTTCTAAATACCAACCTCAAACCGAGAAGATATTTCTAGCCGACGGTGATGCATTAAATGTCAAGACCGAAAGGCTTGTGGAAATATTAGACTATTTGAATCTAAAATTTAAAAGTCTTAAGCGGATTTCATGTTATGCCATGCCAAGGAATCTGATTCAGAAAAAGGATCCAGAACTTGAACGATTGCGAGATCGAGGACTAGGTATGCTATATGTTGGGATTGAGAGCGGTAATGATGTTGTACTGCAAAAGGTCACAAAAGGCGCATCTTCATCAATGATTATTGAGAGTTGCAAGAAAGCAATAGATCACGAATTCACACTCTCTTGCATGGTCATTCTCGGCATAGGCGGCAGAACATATACTGATGCACACATATCTGATACCGCCAAGGTTGTGAGCCAAATTAGTCCGCACTATCTTGCTGCTCTCAACCTCCAGTTGGACGAATCTGTTCGTGGTGAGTTCATGTCCAAATATAGAGAGCCATTTTCTTGGTTAACTGATTTGGAGATCTTGCAAGAACTGGAAAGGTTAATCGTGCTTTTCAACCCTACTAGAGAAGTAATCTTTAGAGCAAACCATGCTTCGAATGTATACAGTATTGGCGGGACTTTACCATCTGAAAAATTAAAGCTTCAACGACAGATTCATGAATTGAAAAGTCATCCTGAAATGTTACGACCAAAGATTGTTCGAAGATTTTGATACTGCTTGGGTTCCCGGATTCTATTCCGCCGACATTATCCTCAACCGCTGTTGCTGCGTATCAATTATATCATGACATGAACAAACAAACTGATACCTTTCAGAACTTAGAAAAACAAATAAAAGAAATTTTTGAGTAGTCACGTTACCAGTGGTGCTTTTCGTCTGGAATAAGACCTATCTGCTCACGCTCGAAGTAAGTCTCTAATTCTTGAGTCCATTTTTCTTTAGCTGAACCTCCTCCAAGTCCCTTTCGTCTGAGCCAAAATGCAATTACACTCAGGAGGAAAACTGCGAAAAGCATAGTCCCAAATATGTATACCATTACATCAAAGAACAATGGGTCGTATGCTGGTCCTACCTGCTTCAGAAGACTCTCCAATCCGGTGCTGAACATTCCCACAAGGCTTAGAATGGCGCTCATATTACGATATAATCCAAATAAAATCTATGATATATACATTTTGGTTCATAGCTTCGGATCTGCACTAGGTATAGCGAATTTACTGGATTTGCTCCGACACCATAAATACGCATTCCTAGCAAATAGAGCCCTAGCTTTAAGTGTTAGAACATCAATAATATTCAAAAAGAAGGAAACGGTTTTGTTTCAGTAACCCTATCTATTTTGATTTCTTTTCATAGCATCAAGTTCTTCTTTATATCTCTGAGCTTCCAACTTCCAGTCCGGTTCACTCTGCCGTGAGGATTGTTTAGTGACTGCCCTTCTTGCTCCTCTGGACTTTATGAAGAACGCAGCTGACACCGCTCCGAATATTACTACGAGTGCTATGATAAATAGAATTGTGCTGTCAATGTTACCGGAAACCATAGAAGTTCCGGAGCCATATGCGCCTTGTTGCTCAGCAAGTGATGTTTTCTCCCTAGCAAGTTTCAATTGTTCCTCAATACTTGACGATGTCGTTCCCTCGCCCCCGCCGCCTGTGTACTGAGCATTCGCTGTCTGAATACCAGGCAAAACAAATGCAGTTGCCATGAGTAATGCCATAGTGGATAGAGCCAGTAAGTAGGCTTTATTCATATGTTCATTTTTCGAATCTCGATTATTTAACTTTTTTGTAAAACCTGTTACTTCTTCAATGTCCGTAACATTTAGATGTCGACCCTCAGAACGTTGTCTATCAATGGCACGAATGCATGCACATACTCGCGGCAAGTCTCATTCAACACGTCCCACGTCCAAGAGTGTGCCTACTTGGGTTAACATTAGTCATTCAGACCTTACATCTAATATCGTCAAAATGTACAATGAAGATGGCTTAACCGCTTCTCAAATTGGTATCAGTCTTAGAGACGAGTACGGGGTACCACTTGTGAAACCAATTTTGGGAAAAACCATAACTGATGTTTTGAGAGAGAACGGTGTTAAGCAGGATATGCCAGAGGATCTAGACAGACTAGTGAAAAAGGCCCTTGGCTTGCAAAGGCATCTTCGATCTCACAACAGCGATAGAAGGAACGTTCGTTCTCTAGAGCTGATCGAATCGAAGATACATCGTCTATCAAGGTATTACAAGAATAGGGATAGAATCGACAAGAATTGGAAATATGCTGCGGTTATAGCACAGGCACAATAGACTCACGACTTCTCGATGAACCCGCGAAATAGGCTAGATGATGATCTCAAGTCTATTTCAGATAGTATACGGGACCTTGTAAGAAAAGAGGGTAAGTTCCTTGTTATATCGAGTCCATCCCCTGATGGAATAGCGGCAAGTAGCATAATTTTTCAAACTCTTCAAAGATTAAGCGTCAAGTGTGTGTTGAGAAGCACTACTAATTTAACAGATTGTCTACACGTAGGAAACTCAATTTCCGACGAACATGATTTATGTTTACTCTTGGACTTCGAACATGAGTCGGCCGAAAGGCTTGACAAGAGCCTTCAAGACAAATGGTTGCTAATCCGGCATTTATCAAATGAGATAGCCCCCGAATCAAATGAAGAATATGGCCGACGAATTCTGACTGCAAATAGGTACGGGCTCAATGGTTGGTCAGAAATAACCACTGCAGGAATCTGTTATCTACTGTCGATAACATTAGACACTAAAAATACAGATCTTTCAGTATTGGCTGTGCTCTCTTCCCTGGGTGAGAGACAGGATCGCGGAGAAGGTAGGTCACTTCTGGGAATAAACGCTGAAATTGCCAAGGCTAGTGAGTCTCAAGGTCTGTTGCGGAGTCAACCAGACGACCTTATGATGGTAGGACGTGAATGGAGGCCACTTCACGAAGCGATCGCGCTGACTCGTTTTCCCTACATTGACGGATTAACTTGGAACTTACAGAGGGCCAAGTCAATAGTGGAAAATTCGGGGATCAAGTTGAGGGACAATGGGAAATGGCGAGTATTCGCCGAACTTCTGGATCAGGAGAAATGGTCCATTTATGAAGGGATTACAAAATTCG
>JAATVP010000150.1 GCA_014523625.1 Nitrososphaerales archaeon TH5896 | reverse complement strand
CCTGACTACCGAGAACTGACTTGTATTGAGAATTATTCACCGGAATGTTTGAATTAAAATAAGATGGATGTTGCGATTCTAAATAGCTTGTTAGTGATAATCCGTGGGAGACCATCAATTAAATTAATATTTCAAATTTTTTCAGAGAATTTTCTGATACATTGAGATAAACTCT
Source organism: Nitrososphaerales archaeon TH5896 (assembly GCA_014523625.1). Taxonomy (GTDB): domain Archaea; phylum Thermoproteota; class Nitrososphaeria; order Nitrososphaerales; family Nitrososphaeraceae; genus TH5896. The sequence continues at coordinate 12,767 of JAATVP010000150.1, read as the reverse complement.
TTTATCGCCATAATGATTTACTTCTGTTTTGGGGATTGAGTAAATGTGTTCTTTTTTAATTTCCCCATCTATTACAATCAGTTTATCTTTATATTCTGCAAATACTTTTCCAATTTCCCTGTCTTTATTCTGACTTAAAATAGCAGAAGCTCTATGAAATGCATAATAGCTTGCCAATGAAATAAGCTTTTCTTCGCTATTTTGCATTACATAATATATTCCAATAAATTATATAATAGTTAGTTACTTTATTTCGAAGTCGGATATAGCAAATTATACAAATGGAGTTGGTATATAACCAGCTATTATTGAATCACCATATTTTTCGAGATAGTTTTTAGCGTCTGGTGTTACGACTAGCTCATCGAAACAATTCGTAACAATAAATTGAACTTGCTTCAAAGAGTCTACCCAGGTTTTTACTAACTCTTTATTTCCATCAAATCTTTCTGCAATTTCATCTTCATTCTTTCCCTCAGAGATAGATCTAAGTATGTAAGATAACACCTGATTTTCAGTCAAGCTGCTTATGTACGAATTTCTGCGCATAACCCATCATCACTAGATAGTTTGTCATTTACAATAGCTGGTTTAATTTTCTTAGATAAGATAGCAAATAATTGCTGACTGACCAATTTTGTACTTATACTAATGGAATAAGTGTAATGATGATAGCATATCCATACGAACCTGACATCAAATATATGATTGAGACCAATTTACATGGAATAAATAGATAGGACGGCCGAAACGAAACCAAAAATGACATATTATGTTCAGAATGAAAGTGTCAGCAATTGGTTATGCTACGGGATGATTAATGGATATCCAATATCTGTTATATTACTTAATATTCTTTATATTACTACGGGCCAAAGTTGGTACTCTATACCCTTTATACCCCGTCAATATGGCTCAAAATAACAACTAATAACAAATGGTAGCAGCGATCTACAGACGAATAGCAGATGATAACAGGAAAAAAGCTATTAGCAGCAGCCGGCCCATTAAATACATGCAAATGATTCTCAATAAGAAAGAAAAAGAAAAACTTGTTGTTAAGTTACATCAAGAAAATAAAACTATTCGTCAAGAAGCCCATTGATATCGCGATTGAATTAGACATACCATATGATGAAGTCACAGAGCTGGAGCAAGAATATTGGGCGTTGATTCAGCTCTATGATTTGCCATTAATTTACCAAGAGCTAAAGTACGGCTTTGATTCATTTTTCGAATTGTTCAAACTATTAAAGAAAAATAAGATGCTAAGTAAACAGCATATCTTAAAGATTCTGAAATATGCAGGTCATGATTTACCCTCATTGGAGAACAAGATACAGATACTAACAAATGATGTCATAGAACTAGAACTTAGAAAGAAAGACTTGAACAATACTATTATGCTACAGCGCGCTCAATTATCTGATCTTGGCCAGGATATCATAAGATATCAGAATGCTATCAGATTGCAAGAAAGAATAGGTAATCAATCATCTATTTTTTCTAAACTCGTACTTGATAGTGATAATCCATTTGAGTTGCTTTCAATAAAAATATGAATTTGTTTTCTATAGCTAATTTGTATCTCTTGTCGCGAGCGAATCACGCGAGATCATGCAATTGTGAGTAGTGGGCGTCCACGTCGCTACTATCATAAATACTGTGCTATCAAGCACAATATTATTTAGCTTTTTATCATGATTATTACCAGTCTACTAACTTCTATGTTCATCCAATAGAAAGATTAATCATATCTTGTAATATCTACTATTGACATTAATTTATGATAAAAGAGTTATTGCAACGGACCAAAGATTGCACCTGTAATCTGTCGAAGATAGGTTCACGCAAGATAGAGTTCTTTAACATAAGTGCTTCTAGGATAGAGTTTCGCTGCAGCAGATGCAATGGTCTCATTGGCTCGTGGGATATACCGTCACATACAAAAAAGATAATGCCATTCAAGCGAGATTGGTCTGAGAAGAATGTTTGGGAATGAGATAGCTACGAAAATTACGTTAGCTGCTTATCAGAAATAATGAGATAAGATGATGAAACTTGGATATAGTGTTCACATCTAAAGCGTGCCATCTTATAGCTTAAATATTACGAATCATGTGAAAGCGTCATGAACGAATATTTTAGTGCAAGCGCCATTATAATAATGGCTCTTGGAATAACAGCTGCTGCGGCATCGTTACCATTGCAGTTAACCGAAGTCGCCGCTAGCATAACAACAACGCTGACACCAGTACTTTTGGTACCAATTGCCATATCAGACGATAATATTTACTTAGCATGGCCAACTAACAAAACGGGTAATTATGAAGTGATGTTCAGAGCTTCTACGGACGGTGGCGCTACATTCACAGACAAGATCAATCTAAGCAACAGTACCGATGCAGAATCACAAGATATACAAATAGCTGCAGATAATGACAACGTAATTGTTTCATGGTGGGAACGAAATGCAACCAGTAACGAACCGGTAGTTACAATCAGTACAGACAATGGCACAACATTTGCACCCATAATGAAGTTGGCAGCTAATGGAACAATCGGTATGGCCGAATAGACTTACTACGGTAAGTAGATGAATGCGGCAACAGTACCATACTATGTTTTAACTTAAATATCAATCGGTTTGAGGAAGCTTTCACACATCCAGTTTCCGGCACAAAGTCCAAGCATTAAGAACTAGTGCTGCAAATAAGAAGATAGTGATGATTAACTGTTTCAGATATCTAGGATTTCCTATATGCTACGAGATATATCAAACGCCATGTAAGTACTAATAATAATCCTACTACAAAATTCAAGTCTTGACTATACTATTAATGCATAGTCTTTAAGCTTCTTAATTAGTCCGAACATGTATTTCATAATTATGGAAATAGGACTTATTGCAGGTCTGGTGTATGTGACAATTGGATTTGTATTGACATACCTGTCGTTAGAAACCGCCTGGCATTTTACCGCTTGTAAGATCAAAACAAGCGGCAAAAATACTGTAAAGCCATGCTTGTTCAAGCAAATGAAAGTAGTAGCTCTCGTTCGCTAGCGCATATGGTGGACGGCAATGTCGCAACATGATGCGACTCATTCTGAAGCTGAAAAGAAAACAGTAATGATATGTGATGATGATCGAGATAGCCGTGAGTTATTTGGTCTTGCTTTAAGTCCGAAATATAATATAATCCTAGTTGATTCTGGCGAGAATTGTGTTGAAAAATTCATAGAAGAAAAGAACCGGGGCAAAAAGATACATCTAATACTATTAGATTACGGATTGAGCGATATGCGGGGCGACTCTGTTGCCCGCAAGATAAAAGAACACAATGGAGTTAAAATAATTCTAATTACTGCTTACGATTTAGATGATGTACTGCTAAAAGATTTGGAAGAAAATGATTGTATAACTAAGTGTATAGAAAAACCAATTCATTTAAGTAGCCTGATGGAGTTAGTCGCGGAAATAATAAGTTAGATAAAACTGTGTTACTACTTAAGTTGATTAGTTCTCCATAGTAAAAGAGCCATTTAATGCAACAGCTTCGTTCTATTTTTTCCGAACATAATCTAAACTGGTACTATTTGTTGTTCGGGAGATTCTTGTCCGTCGACAATCTCATTGTTTCTATAGAATTCCATTACCATTCCTCGAGTCACACTATAATCTATCCTGAACGATTCATTTGATGAGATGGGTATTAGCTCTGTATTATGGGAATTACAAAGATGACATCGAAGAACTTGCGATGAAGACTCCATGTTGTCAATGCTGTATTCTAGGTCAGATTGAACTGATTGGAATATACTCTAGTATATCACTTCTTTCCCGCAGCAAACACACTCACAAATGTGGTCTTGAAAGAATTGTCAAGAGACAGACTCTTCAGCTCAGCTGTCAGATCAGAGCAACAAATACAGCTCAGGAGTGTAATCAATAAGAATATTGATCGCATTGAACCAATTCGAAGCGAACCAAGAGATTTGTCAAAAGACGAGATTGTGGAGTTGGTGAGCATGGTAAAAAAAGAGATGTCGGGACGTAAAGATTGAGAGTTAGACCTCTCACGCTTCTTTTGTAAATTGAGCACCAGATAAGTTAACTGGTCCAACAAATACTGCCGCCGAAAAATTACATACCAATTTACATACAGCAAAGATCGGAATCAAATATCTACAGTTTTGGAAACTTGTTTGGTAGTAGTATACCCAGACCCATTATGAACATAGCAGAGACTATTATCAAGACTGTAGAAACCCAATAGAAAACTGGAGGCTGTAAGGAAATTAAACCTACTTTCGAAGCAAGGAAATAACCTGCTGTAGTTGTAACAGCTGCAACAGTTGGCATATAAAAAACCATCTTTGGCATGAGCCAAGAGATTATTTCTTTTCGGGTAGAAAGACTTACATTTCTAAGTACTGGACCGAGCAAAAAAGCCATAAAAATATCAGTTCCAGTCCAAAGTATTGCTGTAAAAACATGTACATAGTTGAGTAGGAGCAAATTAGCACTAAGGATTGCGACGATTAGCACGCCGATTGGTATAACTATCCAAATGTTTGTTCGAAGTGAGATCCTTGGAGGTTCATTCCGCGTAATACCTGTCATTTCTTCACTATTGATTTAGGGCTAATCATTATAAAATATGATGATGGTGCTAGGACGATGGTAATATAAGCTGTTATCATTAAAGATATCCCTAGAGGAAAGGTTAATTTCAGATAAGTATCGGAGAGAAATCTGAGTACATCGTATATTTGAGATTGAGTATGGGTTTTTTGACCTAGTCTAAGTCAGCTAACTAATATTTTAAAAATTAAATACAAACCAAATAATAATATTTATGATTGACATGAATGAAAAAACTCCTGAGGAATCGTTCAAGAAGCATATCTCTATTGATGACTTGTCTAGCTTTGAGTGGAGAATCTTGAAGTATATGTGTAGTGTGACTGGTATTTACGACACATTTCCTGAAATTCTTCTGTTTCATAGAACTGATCTAAAAGCATCCATCGATTCTAAATTCAGTCAAGAATATCTTCAGAAAGAAGGAGGAGCTGTCTACAAATTCACCATGAACAATGTAATGGGGTCTCTAATAGATCGAAATGCCGTAGAAATAGTTACTGAGTATGAATATGGAAATCTCAATATGGCTCTGTATGGCAGAAAGAAGAAACTGAAAGAAATGTGTGATGAGCTTAAGAAATATGAAATAAGAGATTTCATATTAATAGATAAACTTTTTCCGAAAAATGTGTAAACATTCATACTAGTTCAAATTCCGCGTACTATGACGGCAGGGGGGACAATTCTAGCCTGAAACCCCCCCCAAGCCACTTAGTCAATACACGTATCCCTATCTTGCTACAACTACAGGTCATGGCTAATCCACAACTGCATGACTTTAACTTTTTCTAACACTGTATTTGAAAATTGTGATAGTATATTGGTTCTCTTTACTGACTACGCTTCATTAAACACATACGACGTGAGATACATAATAGAGGTGACTCCCCCTTATCCCGGAGGCCTGCTTTATTTTTAGCATGGTAAGATAAAAATTAGTTTTGGAAGTTGCCTAAGAAAATGGAGTCATCCAATTTAACCAAAACACGCACAGACGATGACAAAATATTAGAAAATGAAATTGAATCTTGGGATAGCTTTGGAAGCATGCTTCGGAATGAAAATCGAATTATTTTCTGTCAAATGCTAGAGGATATCAAAACCTATTCAGGAGCTGCTAAAGCCAAGGGAAAGTACTTTTCGTTTGAATCGATGTGTATGGGATTAATATTACAACAGCAAAAGATGATAAATGAGTTACTTTGCAAGCTTTTAGCAAAGAAAGACGTTAGCTTAGGTTACCATCATGAGACTTAGACCTGTTCCTAAAATCTACGTGTCCCATATATATGTGGCGAGAATCTAATTTAATCAAGATGATCATTATAGGCAATTTGACTGGTATCTCGTCCAAAAATGCTTGCGTCTATTGAACAAAAGTTTTCATTTATCATCTTGACCGCTTCGTCTGGATCTTTTAAAACAATAGGAACGAATGGCTAATCAACTCCTTCATCCAGTGTTTCAGTCGATGGTAACGATAGTAATAATAAGGAATCTAATGTTCATAGGATCGTCAAAATGACAAAATCTACGAAGGAATATTTTTTCGTTATTCGATCCAAGATTTGGAATATTGTATTAGGCTAATAGCTTAAGTGCTTAATTAGTAACAGAAGGGTAAGATGCCGACAGGGGGGAAGGTACTATGTATTGCAATAAAAGTTAGGTATCTTGAATACATCAGTAAGATTTCCCAAGAAAATTTCATGAAATCGTCTTGTGATTCGGAGAATTAAGCACAAGATTCTTATATTTCGAAGTAGATGGTAGTATGCAAAGGATAAGAAGGAACTAGCAATTAAGACATGTCAAATAATAAAGACGAGTCTTCTGATGACGATGAACCTGATCAAGATTCAGGTTATCATCGAAGTTATGAAAATCAGCAAGAGAAAAAAAATAAACCACCTGCAACTGAATCAATGGAAAAAGCTTTCAAGATTAGGTGTAATACTTTAGATGAGGGTACGATGGCTTTTATTCATTGGCTGAACTCTACTCATAAGAAGTCTACTATCGAAAATCCATTTGTAGTCAAAGACTTTCAGAATGATAAGTGTACAGTGTTATGGGATAGCTCAGTACAAGCTGAAGTGCATGTTGATACAAAAGAAGGAGTGCCGGTATGTCAGTATTGCAAGGCAGATGATTGTGCCCATGTTGGTTTCACGATATGTCTGGAACAACTCCATGGTAGAGGTGAAACATTAGAAAGTATAGATGCGGAAACAGAGATCGAAGACACTACCGTAAGCAAAGAGAACCAAACTGCCACAGGGTTGAGCTATTGTTTATTCATCAGTCTTATCGCTTCCTACATATTCTTCTCCTAATCTTTCTTTTCTGAATGATTCAGCTACCCGCCAACCAAATTTTATGATATACGGCGTCATGAATGTTGTTATTACAGTCATGGTACCAACCATGGGTAGCAGAAATGAACTTGTTACTCCAACATCTGAACCCCCTTTTGCTGCAACAAGAGCTAGCTCTCCTCCAGAAGAAGATAGGCCAAACCCAGTTCTTAAAGACGTAACCATGCTAAGGCCTTGAGATCTTGACGCAAGGAATACCGTAAAGAATTTTGCAGATATGGAGATTCCAACCAAGACTAGTGCGGGTACTATGAATGCAGGAAGCAATGTGATATTCATTAAAGCTCCAACTGACACAAAAAACAGAGCTGCAAACATATCCCTTATAGGAGTAGCCAGCACTTTTGTAACAGAATGAACCTTTGATTCTGCAATCAACACACCAGCAAAGAACGCACCTGCAGCCACCGAAATGCCAACTTCAAACGCAATAAAGCATATACCAAAGGTTACTCCTAGCATGGCTATTACCAGTACATCGTGTTGGTTCGTACTTCCTACGTAGTTAATGAACCGAGGTACGACTTTAGAACCAAGAAATAGTACTCCTCCAATGAATGCTAGCACCAGCCCAATTGACGTCGCTATTTCGAAGATCGATACGTCTCCCAATGGGGATGAGGCTACTGACTGCAGGATTGCAAGCATCGAGATTATTATAATATCTTCAATGACTGCTACTCCAAGGATAAGTGTAGTCGCCTCATCTTGTATCATGTTCAATTCTTCTAGGATTCTCATAACAATTACTGTACTTGTGACTGAGATAGCTAGTGCTAAGAATAGACTATCGAACAGCTGATATTGCAACACAGAATGACCCACCACAAATCCAATAATGAAAGTTCCAAATGCCTCTGATGACGCAATAATAAAGGCCCTTTTTCCAATCTTGCGTAGCTTCGCAATAGGAAATTCCATTCCTACAACAAAAAGTACTAATATGACTCCAATCTCTGCGAACAGGTTTAGTACCTCAGTACTAGTAATTAGACTAAAAGGTGGTGTATATGGACCAATAATCATCCCGGCAATGATGAAACCTATGACCATTGGTTGCTTGAGTTTATATGAGATCAAGGCCATAACAGACGCAACTATCATGATGACCGTGAAATCCTGTACTACTGGACCTATCTCAATTACCATTACCGCAGAACCAAATAAAAAAAGTCAAACACCTGTTATAACAGTTTGGATAGTACAAATTCATTTACTCGACTTTTGAAAGTCCAGCTACACAACCTTTCAATCTAATTTTTTATTTCATTAGGTGTAATTGAATTAGTTAGATCAGCGATCATCACAATGAGGATAAGATCATTCTTGTTAGGCACACACAACTGTGTATAGGTTCATTTTTACTTCTTTCTCTTTGTTTTCCACCTTTTTGCATCTACTATATACATAACTCATAACACAGTCACCACTATTTCTAAATTGATTATTGGTTCGAAAGTGCAAATACGTACCTAGCGCTTGAGCAATGTTTCAGGCCTCATCCACTATGTGAGTAGTATCTAAGCTAAGCTTCCATCTTGATCATTGATCTCGTAGCGATTAAGAATACCGTAGATGAGAGTAAACCCAGTATTACCACTTCAATATTGGTAAACGTACTTACTTGTGCAAATATTCCCGCTCTGGTAAGATCTACTATATAAGTTAACGGATTTAAGTAGAAAGCGGCAGATAAGGGTTGAGGTAAACCCTCTGCAGGATAAAATGCCGAACTGACAAAAGCAAAGAATAGGAATAAGCCATTACTAATTACATTATAACCTTCACTACTCTTCATCCTAGTGGATAGAATTATTGTAAAGGAACCAAAGAATACTGAACCTGCTACCAATGCGTATATGGTGTAAGGGATACTCCACAATGTGACGTTGATGTCATAGAAAATAGTTGGAAACCCAATTACCATAATAACTGCAGCACTACCCAATCCAATTAGAATGAGTGTTATAAGATTGGCAATAACATATTGGATTTTATTAAACGGCATGACCAGAATTTGCTGAAACATGCCGTTTCTCTTATCATTCCAGATGATAGCTCCAGCTATAGTGCTCCCATTCATTACATTAAATCCTATCATACCAGCAGTCAAAAATGAAACATACGTTACAGTCAACGACCCGATAGTGATGCCTTGATCTCCTATTAATGCAGAATATGCGTACCCTGCAACAAATATATAAACAACCGGAAAGGCTATCTGCCAAATCAAAAACATCTTATCAATAGCAGCAACAATGTTCCTGTATACGAGTAAAATGATACTGTATCCAACGATATAGTCATTCATTGACTTCATTTTCTTTCGTTATCCCTCAAATTATTTTCATCATTGACAATTGATAGGAATACATCCTCCAATGATGGCGGATTTATGGAAATACTTTCTATTCGCATACCTTTCTTAGAAACGAGCTGTAAGATCTCGGAGATAACTTCTTCAGCATTATTTACAGTAATTGTAATTGCATTTGGATTTGTTTCATTTAAATCGATACGAGAAGTAGTATTAGTAATAATACCCCTACGTTTTTGGTCACCATCACTATATTCACTGCCAATGATTATTTTCTTTAGTAGATCAACAAAGGATTGGCTGAGTACTTCTTTGAAGGTAATTTCAATAATCTTGTTCGCTCCACCATATTTTTGTTTTAGTCCTGTTGGAGTATCAAAAGCGATTATCCTTCCATTATCTATTATAGCAATTTCATCACACAAATATTCTGCCTCCTCCATTACGTGGGTAGTGAAGAGAACCGTCAGTCCAGACATTACGTGTTTCTTTATATAGTCCAATAGCATACGCCTTGCAGAAGGATCCAACCCTACTGTAGGTTCATCAAGAAATAAAAGATCCATATCCTCTCCATGCATGAATTCTCTTGCAAGTTGCACTCTTCTTCTCTGACCTATAGAGAGCTCATCATTCTTGGAATTTCTGATCGATTCAAGGTCAAAGGTACTTAATATTTCATTCACCTTGTTCTTTCTTACCCTACTATCATGTAATCCCCATAAGAGACCATATAGGTCAAGGGCTCTTTCAACTGTTAAATTCGCCTCAAAGCTAGGGTTTTGTGACACCACTCCTATCTTTCTCTTGATTTCAGACTGTTTTCTAATTATGTCTTTACCAAAAATGTATACACTCCCAGATGTGGGACTAAGAAGGGTTGTAAGGATTTTAAGGGTTGTAGTCTTCCCAGCTCCGTTTGGACCAAGAAAACCAAACACCGTGCCATACTTTACGTCAAATGAAATGCCATCAAGGGTAAATTCTTTAGCCTTACCATATAGCTTTTTAAGATTAGTAACTGAAATACAGGGTCCATTTCGATCTCTGATCGATGAATGTGCTTGATTGCCAGTTCGGTTCTTTACCATTCATTGCTCACCAAATTATCATACTGGTGCTATGTCACAATTTGTGTACATATCGACGACCCTTAAATGATAATATATAAAGTATAGTTTATAAATATGCAATGGAGGAAATAGATGACTACGATTCCCGTATTTAAACATAACTGACTGGTCAGTCATCAAATTTTGGTATAGGATTAATTATTCTCAAGCTCCGAATACGCCCTCAGTTTCAATTAAACACACATGGCAAAGCAAGTGGCCGAAAAAAGGGGACTTCAATCTATACTTATTAAGATAGTCAAACCAAAATTAGGAAGTCGATGCTCGACCCTAATGCTAAGCGTATATTTTGGTACCTTTTTGCTGGCTCTAGGGGAGGCAATAATAGAATTAAGATTATCGAGTTGCTAAAAGAACACCCGCATAACATAAATCAGCTTGCTGAAACCCTCAAGCTTGATTACAAAGCAATCCAGCATCACATTTCAGTACTTGAGAAGAATAATATGGTTAGTAAAGTGGGGGAAAAATACGGGGTGTCATATTTCATTTCTGATTATCTTGAATCAAACATTACTGCCTTTGATCAAATAGCATCTCAAATAAGGGAGAGTACAAAATAAGAATATCTCTATCAGTCAGCAATTACCGTATTCATTTTCTTTGATCTGGAACAAATATGGACAAAAGTAAATAAGAGAATTACTATATTTTGGTGCTGTTAGGTTGGATCCTCTGATCAGTGCTAATGCTATTGTGGCTTCAGCTAATATAGCTGTCCTAATTGCATTACTTGTATTGTATGCAAAAGTCTACAAGACTAGCAAGGCTAATTTTACTATTGGTCTAATACTCTTTGCTAGCCTGTTGATGTTGCACAATATAATCGCCGTTTATGGTTACTTTATGATGGAGCCACTTTATGCTCCTGCACTAGTCCCATATTTTTTGGCTATACATGTAGCAGAACTTGGGGGACTATTGGTATTATTTAGAATCACCCTTTTGTAGATGAAGTACCTTCTGCATTCTTGGTTCACCTTAGTAGGTAAAAAATAAATATGTACGCGCCAATTCTTTCGATCACTTTCCTCCCTCTTAGTATTATTCAGAGTGTTAGGGCTGGAGTATATATTGTTGCGATTAAAATAGAATAATCAAACACCGTCGCATTAGACACAAACATGCGCCATGAGAGGCTTTGGCATTGTTGCCCTCCTGCCAAAGCCCAAGCGCTATGTCCAGAACACTCTGCAGAAACTACAAAGAGTTCACATTTATTTTAACCTCATAGACGATTCTAATTATCTGGTAGAAGCTTCTTGATAATCTACAATGTCAATATCTTGTATCAGCTTCATTCTTGCAATAAATGGTACCCGCTTGAATGATTGAATTATTTGGTACGTATCTCCCTGGCAATATAATGACTGCTGCGCCTACAGCTGCATTGTCACCAACAAGTGCCCCAAAATGATTCCTACCTATATCCATATACTTTCCCGAGCCTATCTCATATCTGATATTTCTTCTGTCCAACAGAACATTTGCAGTTCCAGAAAATCCTCCAAACCATACGTTCTTGCCAATGACACTGTCAAGGATTACATTTTGATGCGCTATCTTATAATGACCCTTAAAGTATGATTTCGCAATTTCACAGTTAAATCCTATCTTGACATTCTAGATATACCATATTTGGTTTGAAATCAGTGTTATTAGTATTATTATTATTGTGTGCAATAGTATAGGATACAGTTCGATCGGGCTGAAAGTTTTCAGTATTTCCAAGGCGTTCCTGCGCTAATTGATAGCCCAAGTAAATTTCTGGTGTTTGTATCTTGGAAAAATCTATTTCACTCGCTTTTGAATTTCCGCCACTTGCTGGAACTGTTGAATTCGAAATATTGGAGAATATTATCTCTGTTTTGCCCATTTTAGCAGCTCGTTCTGCTAATAAATACTGTAATACCTTCTCTGTTTCAGAATATGCACCTTCACCTATATGATCATAACGTATATTTCCTTCTGTATCAATAATATATTTCCTTGGCCAGTATCTATTTTCATAGGCATTCCAAGTTCCCTTATCATTATCCTGTAACACAGGATATTTAATTTGGAATTTGTCAACTGCAGATTTCACATTATTGAAGTTCTTTTCAAACTCAAATTCTGGTGTGTGAACACCTACAATTGTAAGCCCTTTGTCAGAATATTTTTCATACCAGTCATTTAAGTATGGTATTGTTCTAATGCAATTAATGCAGCTATGTGTCCAAAAATCCACAAGTACCACGTTTCCCCTCAAGCTTTGCAAATCTAATGGTTTGCTGTCATTGGTATTAATG
>JAATVP010000149.1 GCA_014523625.1 Nitrososphaerales archaeon TH5896 | reverse complement strand
TTAATCCTTTGGTAAGGATAAGGGTGATAATTGACCAAGGATATTGAAATAGGAGAGGAGGGGTAGACAAGTGAGGATAATAGACCTGGAGTATCAAGAAATGTCAAATCAACGGAAGGTCATTAGTATCCTTAATGCTTGTACAATCATTCCCATTTTACTGACGCTTCATATCCATATAGCTATTCATCAAAAGGATTTATCCAAGTCTAATGCAGACTCCCGTTTTAAAGGCCTACGGTATGTTTCGAAATTCATTGTGTAATATTCATTACACCACTAGAAATTTCGTTAATGACATCAACATAAGCGTGAGATCCTTTAAAATATGTTCTAGAGTAATCAAAACATGTTCTTCAAGTCTATTTGCACGCCGTTATATATCTCACAATTTAGATCATTTAAGAGTCGATCACTCTCCAAGTTCGTCGCACACAAACTTAGTCAAATCTAGATGTTATGCCTTATAGCCTAAACTATTACACAGTTTACTTCTGAAGCTGTCTTTTTTCGATTCTTAAGGCATAACCTGAGTGATAAACTGTTTTACTTCGTCACATATCATCATCTTGAGTTACCTCCACCATTGTTCATTATTTAATCCTCTAACATATTGAAGACGTTTACAGACCTCTTTTGATCAGACCATCTCCCTGTTACTTGTACAATCATCTAAGCAGCTGAGTAATAATAGCACGTATTTATGATTTGGCGATAATAGGGATCATTCTGTTATAACAGCGTACGTACTCTTCTATTACCTGATCCCAGCCAGTAAGGCTCTTCGAGAACAGTAACGCTCTCTTTTCTTGCTGGTACCGAGCTTCAGGATTCGTAAGAAATTTAATGACAATTTTAGCAAATTCTAATTTTTTATTGCTGATACATAACGCTTTACTATCAGTAAGATTGAACCCCTGTGCTCCAACTGAAGTGCTGACAATGGCTTTACCAGCTCGTATAGCTTCTAGCAACTTTACCTTTACTCCTCCACCTATCCGAAGGGGACAAACTACGACTGTAGAAGCTTTGTAAAAGGTATCAAGAGAATCCACATACCCTGTTACTTCTATGTGACTATCTTTTGGGAAGGCTAGTCGGCGTATCTCAGTTGGAGGAGAATTGCCTACAAGAAACAGCCTTACATCTGGGACTTGTTCAAGGATTATGGGGAAAATTTCTGTTGAAAAATACAATGCAGCATCGACATTTGGATCATAAGCAAAATTACATACAAAAAGAATAGAAGTGCCATTATTATTACTACTACATGGACCCATACTATCAGTACTGTCTGATGTTGACACCGATCTAAAGCTATCGCTAATAGATAGCTTATGATCAATACCATTGGGAATCATTACTACGTCTATATGTGGTTCTAATCGTTTTACAGTTGTTTCTTCCTCCTTTGTAAGCGTAACAACTCTTGATGCCATATTCCATGCCCTTCTCTCCCAATGAAAGGTGCGATAATATTCTTGCCAAAGGTAAAATCTGCCATTTGAAGTTGATGATCTAGACATTGCAAATCTCTGCAGATCCAAAAGATATTCCATATTATGTTCAACTAGCAATATAGGGATATTCAGAGTACTGGGTAACAACTGCATAAGGTAATATCCCTCAACATGGATTACGCTGAAGAAGTGCTCTCTAAGTAGAAAAGAGATTTTATAAGTACCCTCTTCAGAATAGTATTTCTTCATTAAGAAAGGATAACTATTTCTACTGCTATACTTGTCCAGACAAGAAGGGGAGCCCGCCACTTTGGCAGTACTGATGCTCCTGCAATAAGGCCTCAAATATTTGGTGTAGATATTGTCTATTTCTGGTGATACTGTTAGAGAGAACAGATGTATTTCAAACTTTTCTCCCAATCGTCTTACAAGTTCAAACTCTCGTCTACGGCCTCCGCTTGCTGGAGGATACGGCAGGTGAGCAGTGAGGAATAATATTTTCATCGGTGAATATCTTTCTAGTTACGATATTGTACAATTCCTGTTGGTAACGTAAGGATTATAGAATATCTTTCCCATCACCATTTCCTGCAGTTTTCATAATCAAGTCCCACGGAGTGACTATAAATTCATTTCCCTCCAACACCAGGAATTGGTTCTTAATATCCATAAGATATTGAGCTGCTTCTATTATAGTTATGTCGCTCCTCGTAGCAGGTATTTGAATTGTATCAAGGTCACTTACGGAATTAAAAATTGGGTTAGACTTTGCTCTTCTATTATGACTAAGCAGGAATTCCATAATCTTCCTATCATTTACAATACAAGCTATCTTTGAGCTCTTCTTAGTGTTCCCTTTTCTTTCATATTCATCTCCGTGTTTTTGGTCACAGTTTCGAATTCCTATGTTTCGTATACCTTTGTTCACCATAATGCTTATCGCATCTTTTATCGAAGCATCACCACTTACAGATACTATGGGAGATGAGATCTGATTGATATTTCCTTCATTTCCGCCATGATTCAAATGAATTTTCTTGTCAACTATAAGGGGCAAGAAGTCTCGGATAGTGAGAGTTCCTATTATAGATGGTTTGCTCGCATTATTTTCTTTAATACTGCTCATAACAGGAACAATTGCAAATCTTGTCCTTCCAAAGATGTCTATGACTTTGCTCAATGAGGACTCTATTTCTGCCAAATCGCTTTGTGTCATTTCTACCATGATCTGTGATGCAGTCACAGCACTGAAGAACTCTTCTTTCGGATCAAACGTACTCTCTAGCATGTACCGCAATACGTTCCTGCCGCCAATCATTCCAACGGGTGTCTGTATTTTTTTCCCGTTACGATTCTCTTCAGTAACTACAACCACTCCATCAACATAAATTTCTGGACCTATTGCCAAAAAAGTGGTTATCTCTAAAAGCTTTGTGTCGGGATAAACAAATAGAAATGGACGTTTGGCAGGATCATTAAAGACTTCTTTCACTTTTAGCTTAGCAAGCTGATTAGTCACGTTCATGCGAAATGATCTATCATAGTGATAGTCCAATTTAAGAATATACAGCATGGCACTGCAATTGTAATTCGCAAAACACTTCTTACTGATCTTGCACATAATCTTGACACTTTAAACTGTCCCGACGTCAATAATAGTATCATCAGATGATCTATTCGATGCTGAACTAAATTATTTAGCCGGGTATCTCATGAAATTTAAAGTTCTATTTTGTTAAAGATCAGTTCACACATTAGCAATCTACTAAAATAGAAGAGACATTTTGAATCATTTGATCCGCCTACTCGTTCACTTTCTTATCTTGTTTGGGAAGGGAAAAATTCTCCGTTAATTGAAGTATATATATATATGCCGACATGTTTTTCCTACTTGGATTGTCTTTTCACACTTTTTTGTTAAATGTCTTTGTGGCAACACAAATCATGAATTAAGTTTAGTCTGAAATTTAATCTAATACAACTTTGCAATGCACAGTGGCAATTATTTTAATAGTTAGATTATTATCTTCGCTGACAACTGCGGACAGGATTTATTCAATTTACTTGTAGTACATTGACAATTCTTCAATCGCATCCCTTAACCCTTCGTCGGTAAATCCCTCGTCTCTTAAGTCAAGTGGGGTAATCATACCTATTGGTTTTTCGGTTTTATCTTTGTCGATAACAAGCAAATGTCTAATATTATTTCGCAGCATTATATCAACTGCAGTCGATGCTGATGAATCAGGATCGATAGTAATTAGCCTAGGAGACATTATTTCCTTATTCATTACCTTGCTAGTACTTACATCATTGATACATGCCTTTCTAACCATGTAACTTTCAGTAACTATGCCGCGCGGTTTCCTTTCCTTATCGAGATACTAATGAACTCACATTAGTATCTCTCATTCTCTTTGCAGCATCTAGGATCTGAAGACGCTTCTTCGATAGTTTCAAGCTCTTTCGTCATCATATCGCTTACGGTGACAGTCATAAGAAGTATAGGATAGACATCATGCTATAAATATATCGACTTAAAGCTTTGCCAGTTCAATTAATTATTCAACGTGAGAAACAATTTAACTACGTGCATATACTCAATAACTCCACGCGTGGAACTCTTGTAGAGGAAGCAGTGTAAGCAACAATCACTCTTCACAATTCCCAATAGCCTCATGTGCGATGACTCTAGAAATGTGACCTCACTCTACCGCTCGATACTTGTTCATAATTCTAAGTACTTCATCATCAGTCACTTGACTAAAATCTTCGTAGTATGCTCCGACTGATCCAAATGGTTCGGGTGTTTCCGAGACTACTACTTGATCGACTCCTATCATGTCCTCTAATTTTCGAATTGCGTCTCTGGGAGCAACTGGAATTGCCACGATAAGAGATTTGGGATTTTGTTCCTTTATCCACTGAATTGCAACGAAAATAGATGCACCGGTGGCAATGCCATCATCAACCAAAATTGTCGTTTTATCACTTAGATTGTATTCTTGTGAATGCCTGAATAACCAAAGACGTCGTTGAATTTCTTTCATCTGAATTGCCAAACTTTCCTTAACGTACTCATCTGGAATTTGCAATATATTTATAATATCAGCATTTGCATAGAATCTCCCATCGTGCATCACGGCGCCAATCGCCAGCTCAGGATTGTCGGGAGCGCCAATCTTTCTCGAGACGATTATGTCTAAATTTAGTCCTAGAACAGATGCTATTACATCACCTGTAACCACGCCTCCCCTGGGTATCGCCAGGACTATTGTATTAGATCTATTGATACTATCATTCTTCTGATTCTTATCCTTATGCAAGAGAGAGCGAATTCCTTCTGCTAATCGTCTCGCGGCGTCCTGTCTGTTCTCAAACACTATGTAATTATTACTTTGATTGCCTTCAGCTGGTTTGTACAAAGTGGATGGTTATTTTGAACTATTTCGGCTAGATATATTTCATACCCAGAACATCGATTTCATTGACTGTTGTTGCAAAATAAGCAACGTCAGAGATAGACTCTTTACTGAAAGTAATTACTAGAGTCCTGCCTTTTTTATGACATAAAATATGGTTTTCGATTCTATTACGCAATTTAGAAACTAATACAACTATTCAGCTAATATGCATTAGAGTATCGATCGCAGCGTTTGCTGCTACTACTGTTTCACAATGAGTATGGAGGATCCGTGCGCATATTATGGGATTAGTCTTTAAACTTAAAACTCGATGAATTTATTCCCGAAGGGCTCTTCGGTACAATTTTTGGTAATGAACCAAAATTGCGAGGTCCATACTCAAAGCTGTGGCAGATGGTTAATAACGATAGTTGGATATCCTCTGGAGAAAGTTTAATGACATTGATGAGTAACTTTGAACAAAAATATTCTGAAATTAATGCTATTACTGGCATAACTAATTCAGTTGAGGTTGATTCTTTACCACACAACGACTCTGGATTTTATACCATAGGATTTGGAATAGCGGGGGTACTTATTGCAGCAGGAATCCTTATCCAATTGTTATTGAGAAACAACACCAATTTAGATTATGATTATGAAGGCAGTCGATATAAAAAGATTATTTCCAACATCTGAATAAAATATACTTAATTTATTTTCTCTCTTTTGGTCATTGTTATGTATTATCCAGCGTCCAGTATTGTTTGCTACAAATATACTGTAGCAGTGACTGGAATCTTATCACAGTTTTTTGCTTCACGTAATGTATCACAAGTCTCAACTTCCATTTGAAAAACATTTGAAAAACTAAGGGACAATTATAGCCCTTCCCCTTATGTTACCACCTTTGAGAAGATCGATTGCCTTATTTATGTCATGCAAAGAAAATCTGTTTAATCTATGTTTCAGTTTATGGTTTGCTGCTAATTCAATGACCTCACGCAGCTCATTATAATTTCCCCACAGTGATCCATATATTTTGTACTCGTTAATTACAAGTGGTAGAAGGGGCGCTTTAATCTCTTTACCGAACAAACCAACAATAACGAGTGCCCCACCTTTGTTTAATATTCGGAGAGAGTCGTATATGGTATTCTCAGCTCCGACACAATCAATAACCACGTCTATTCCTTTTCCGTTTGTAATTTTTGACACCTCCTCTTTCAATTTTGAAGGATTTAATTTTGACTCCCCTGATAATGAACTTTTCAATGCATGATCAGCCCCTATTTGTTTCGCAAG
>JAATVP010000148.1 GCA_014523625.1 Nitrososphaerales archaeon TH5896 | reverse complement strand
TTCCAGTCGGAACAGAATATCATTGGTATATTCTTGCGCATCAAAATGTCCGAAAGCTTGATGCAAACAATTATGCAACTTCAATGAAGGGGATCAAATACAAATTAGCGCACAAACGCGCTGGTAGGCTGAATTGGAATATAAACCCAAATATTGTCGCTGAAATAGTGGAGGAAGTGAAAAATTTACAAATATGAAGTAAATCGCAAGTGATATCACGAGGGAGCGTTTGTTACTCTCTAACTAGTAACGTCGTCTTCTGAAGTAGCAAATGTCCTAACCCATTTTTTTGACGACCTCTCTCTGGGAGCCTCCATGGTACTCCGACCTTCAATAAGTAATCGTTACACATCTTGACATATGAAATCCAATTGTAGGAATCCAAATCATAAAATACACGTAACGAACTTTGTCGAAATATCCTACGGCAAAAGGGAGAGTACCGAAGACAATCATCTTAGTAGACCCAAAGGATTGGGCTGTTGCATTAGAGAAACCCACTTTGAATACTACAGAATGTTGTCAGGTCTGCAGTATTGCTGAGAGTATAGCACGGCCTGAAAAGGGGATAGGAGTTACAGGCTTAGGACAATCATGCGCCTGCCAGTGGGAGGTTCGATATTGAGTCCGTCAAGATGACCAGTTTACTAGGACGCCAGATACACGCTTTTAGTTCATGGGAAGAAAAATCAGTGTATGAACAAATAGCGAATAACTTCATTTATCTGTCTCTATCTAGCATACATATAATAAAATTTTCGAGGATAGAGAGGTAGAAATATAGCATCTATTCCTTATAAGGGATAAAATAATCGATCATTACACGTAAAAAAGATTTTGATTGCAACAGAATGGGAATATGTATTCGAAAGTATAGCCGCTGCTGGAAGTGTATTGACTGCATTGGCTCTCTATTTTGTATGGGGGCAATTTAGACAGGTTCAACAGGAACATGAACTTACATTTAGGCCATTTCTGTATTCCAAAAATCTCCTTTTGAAAGGTGATGGTACGGTCACGATAAAATTCGGAAATAAAGGGAGGTTACCTGCAAAAGTATTTGAAGTCAAAATTTTGAAAAAGGATTCACAGATTACAAAAGAGGAACTATGAAGATCAGGAAAAGCAGATCGCAATTTTTTGATGGTATCTCTAAACTCTTCCGCCCCTCTCATCTTTGATCTGACCGGATCTACTTGCGATTCATGGTAAAATAGTCTGGGCTTATATATTCATGGATCCTGCTTGTATCACCAGAATTGAGGGCTTCAAGAGTCTGTCTAACAATTCTAATGTTGGCCTCTTCTTTTATTTCTCGTTCTGTTTTTATTACTGATCCTGTAGCCTTACTTTTACCTTCCTTGATATTTAATGATAAACTTTTTTCCATTTTTAATCTGTCATAGTGATACTCTTGAAAGACAAAAAACTATTGAGAATATACATACACATTTAAGACAAATTGTGCTAAAAAAAGACTATTTGTTTCTCTTAAGTATTACAAGTAGTCAGATCAGTTGATGAGTATTTTTATTTCAGAAGGATCATAAATCTCTCCAAAATTAGTATCAGATTTGGTATGCTTCAAAGCGTTAGATATTTTTCTATAATATCATTTTATTTCGTAGAATTTTCTGTCAAATATAGTGTCTTCCAATATCGACAAAACCTGCTATTTCGTCTTATTTAAATGAGCTTTGAGCAACCATTAGCACCAGAATAGAGCCGTCAACAGCAGCAGATCGATAAATCTCTGATCCTTGTCGAATCATGTATATCGTATATCTTATGAAACTACCTTGTACTAAATTGCATCAGCCTTATGTGATCTATTACTTTGGGAAAACATATTGAATGATTTGTATGCTTCAGTCCAATAATAACCCCATGCTTTTTCATATTGCAAAAACTGCTCATAATACAAGGAAGATAGTCTACTAGACAATGAGAACATATCTGCGCTTAATCTAGCAAATGAATACCAGGATTTTCCAATAATATCAGAGACTGCATACGAAGGATAATTTTCAGAATGAAATATGTCTTTTTCATTGCTAGTCTCCCTGTCAACTGCCTTGACATCCTGAGTCGGAGATGATTTATTTGATACTGTAGTGCCACGTTTCATTGGGTCTTCAGGCTTAGCTGCGATATTTTGAGAGCCAACTTTATCAATCGATTCATCTTCAGTTACAAGAGAATTAGCATTCACGCAATCCACATGAACCTTCACTTCTGTGACAAATCCACAGGAAGAACATTTAAAGTTCAATGGTTCTTTGCATAATTCGCAGTATGAAAATGGATCAATAGACGATCCACATTTGATACAAATAGTGGAACCCAAAGCGACACTTTATTAGTTGTTCTTACTAAAGAATCTTCTGTTAATGTACAGGTACTACAGCATGATAATATAACAAAAAGCAATCATCAGACGATCAATTAGTACCTGGAAGCAGTGCAGATAGAGATTAACCTAAGGCTTAATTACAAATCTATAATCTTAAACACATTAACCAAGTTGTCTCAATTCATAAAGGCAGGGCCTTAGAAAAAAAAATTACAAATAACGATATTATTGCCTGAAGGGGTAAAATATCAAGCCTGTGATTGCCACTTTAATATCGATAGGTCAGGCAACTCAAGCATATGCTTTACTAGAAAGTGGATCGATAATAGGTAAAAATATCTTCACTAATAATATATGACAACTACCCCCTCTATCCTACATCTTAAATAAAGGTGAAAAATCTGCATATAGCCTTACTGAAGTTAGTAACCCTTCCCCATTCCTATCTAAATATCCTACTGCATTTACAGTGATTTCTTTTCCATCATGCAAAGCGAAATGATTTACTATCTCAGATGAAAAAGATGAATCGGTACCATAGATATTTAGTAAATCATGGCCATTTCCCTTAAATGAAGCCCAAAGTGAAGTAAGATGTTTTGTAATCTGATCTTTTCCACTGACGGGCGGATCATTATTTATTTATAAAGTACAATCATCAGATAAATAGCTTACATAAGATTTGATATCTCTATTATCGATAGTATTCAAGTATCCTAGATACCATTGAAAGTCTATCATCGATAGTATTCAAGTATCCTAGATACCATTGAAAGGCTTTTTCTGAAAGTTGGTTTATTCTGAGTTTATTGCTTTTTATTCTTGTATCCATTTCAAGGTCAAAATTTTAATGGAATATTATAATATTTATCTGTTGGTTTGTTGTATAATAAATAGTTAGGACTGGGTTGCTTCACTATTCAGTATTCGTTCATAAATAATTTTGCTATTTCTAACTTTGCTGCTGTCATGATTATCGAAGTGCCACGATTCTATTTAGTTACTCTGATAATCTAAAGTGAAGTAAATTCTGTTACTAAAGTTGTAGAACCTTGTTGTTGCTGCCGAGTCTGTGTTGTTGCTGTTGCCCCTGTCTTTATTGTTTTGTCCAATGGACATATCCCAGGAGCAAGTAGAGAAATCATTATCATGCAATTTTTCTGCCGTTACTAAAGACAATTGACGCCAAAAGTTTCATCTCCTACTATCCATTATGGCCAGAATGTATTACAACATCGTCTCCAGGGTCTCTTTTCCGTCATCCATTAATACTTTCATCGGGCACGAAATAATATATGGTATGTGAGACTTAAAACGTTCAACGAAGCTATGTTTTCGGTGGGAGACACAAAAAGTCTAAGAATTATTATGTACTAGAGAGTTCCCTTCTTACTCGGGCAATTATCTCCTTCATCTGCTCTTTAGTCTCTGTATATCCATCTTGAATTAGCTGTCGGACTGTGGTTTCCGAAAAGTCAAATATCTTGTTTGAAACAGTAGCATTTATCGCACCTATCGAAGTACCAGACACGATATGAAACAAAGGCTCTTTGTCTCTTCCTCAGTTCGAAAGTATTCTAAAGTATCCTCATTTATGGCCTTATGAGCACCTGCTTCATAAGCACCAAGCGAACCTCCCCCCTTGAAATATCAAAGCTCTATTTATGTTAGAGTTCATGGATCTTTTATCCTATAATGTCCATCTAATAGGCATTATCTATGCTAACAAGGTGAAAGTGCACGTTTAGAAACTCTTGTCCAGTTCTTCAAGTACTTGAATAATCTAACATAGAACCTAAGGATTACTTAAAAGAAAATTTCTTGATACGGGTAACGAAAGTCTCGGAAAGGAGTATTTGGTACGAATAAATAATCGATATC
>JAATVP010000147.1 GCA_014523625.1 Nitrososphaerales archaeon TH5896 | reverse complement strand
GCTCATCTTCTCTCCTTTTTAATTCGACATTCCGATCAACGAATTGTTGATAGGTTTGAGCTATATTGTTTAATTCAGCTTTCCACGAATTTAATTCGAATTCGGACTAAAAAGAGGTTCCTAATATTTGCATTTCATACCTTACAGAAGCTAGTATAAGAGCATCCAATATCCGTGTGATGTAGGCTTTTCGTGTCATAATCTTGTAAGATATCGACTGTTGCCTTGTACCAGAAATGAGTCCATTATTCTTCTGGCAACTTCTAACTTTCGGTCTAGTGCGATAGTACAGTTTTCATACAACAATTTTATTGCTCTGACAGCTCTGTGATCCGAAACAGAAAATAGATAGGAATTCTTGTATGGGATAATTCCTGGCATGGGTAACCCTAGTTGGTGTTCTAAGAACGCCTTGAATTGGTGGCAAATGTACAAGTTACCGGTAAGCGAAATATATGGAATCGACCGAATTGTCCCATTCATAGTTTTTCTTGGATATACGCCTAAAGTACCGTCTCCATCTATAATGCCTCGCCATAAATCAAGGTCATTTTCGATTCCACCTTTTACTTTGACTATGAACCATTTTTTCGGGATTACACCATATTTTGCAATGTCATCAGCCATTATTTTACAACTGAAGCTTATTGAACAATAAACTCTTCCAGTCTTCTTATTGACGTAATGACCTATTTTATGAGTAGATTTAACAAATGATCTAAATTTGCTGATATGGTCTTTATCAATCTCATGCAGATGGAGTGCTACAATTGGAATTCCTTTTTTAATTGATACGTTACCATCCGCTAATAGCACTCCAATCCAATATTTGGCTTCTGATGATAATGGGGTACTAAAGGTGCGCTCATTAAGTTGACATTTACGCATTTTTATTCTTGTTTCTTCACTAAGTTTCTTTCCCAAATGCGAACGACTCATTTTTATCCTCGTATCTTCAGATATCGGTTTACGCTTCAACCCAGTAAGAGACTTTGATCTTTTTATGAGAATCTCTTTTGAGGGATAAATTCCAATATGTGATACTGATAACTTTTTCTTTGTTTCGTTCGGCGTTTTAAGACCCTTATTCCACGCAGGTCTACCCTTGTTTTTCTCAGAAATGATGTGTTTAGTACTATCAGTATGTTGTTTGCCAAAAAAATGATTATTTGGCCCCTTAGTGGACTCAGAGATTTTATCTCTTATTTCTTGCGATATATTTTTCCCATACATGGGATTGCGTTTGCCCTTCTTTGCTTGGGATTGCTTCTTCCTAGTTTCTTCCGAAACCATCCTGCCTGTGTTCGAAATTGCTATCCGCAGTTTCGATTCATTGCTATGGTGTTTACCTTTCATAGGGGAAGGTCTTCCTTTCATCTTTAAAGAAATCTTTTTTCTCGTATTTGCCTTTACTGACCTCCCAATCATTCTAAGCCGAACATGTTCAGGAAGAAGTCTTCCAACTTTCTTTGACGATATAAGTTTCTTTGTTTCTATGCTATGGTATTTACCAAAGAATGGATTTCCCGTCCCAGTAAATAATCTACTAAGGTGCTTGTTACGTTCCTTTTTAGACTTGAATTTCTTCTTAGATTCGTTGATCCTGTTTGTATGGCATTTAGCACACAGCCATTTGTCAGGTAGTATTGGTTGTCTATGCCAGTTACTATAGTCGTGAGATGTGGACTTGCTCTTCTGCGTACTTGTTTTGCCGCCACACTTATGACAAACCCGCTTTGCTATTCTGGCTATACGAATACTCCGACGCATATGTATTGGAGGCAGAGCCTTTTGGTACAGAAGATGTCTGTAACATCTTCCACATATCGAACTATCTTCTTTGTAGGGATTACTATTCCATTTTGGATACGGAGTTCCGTTCTTAGTAACAGCCATATACGTCTTGTCCGAGCCGCAATATTCACATTTCTTTCCATTGGCATTCTCTAATGGATTATTCGACATTTTATTTCCTTTCCTTGCCTTTGCTGCCATTGTTCTATTTACCTCTCGAAAAAGTTAGGCCGCCTCCGCTGAGGCCTGTTGTATCTTTTTGCAATCAGTCGTGTATGGACAGTCTTTACAAAGCCAATTTAGTGATGGATCTTTTTCGACTGATCTTGCTCTAGATGGGTCTCCTTTTTCCATTGCTCTTTTCAAGGAATTTATCTCCTTTACTAATTTGTTGAGCTGATACTTTCTTTCCTTTGCGCTCATTACTATTCTGAAGGCTCTGTATGGCGTTTCTCCGAAATCTAGTAGATTTTGATACAGCATGTATCCCTGATGAGCGCCGAGTATTGACATGTAATACTTGAGCTGTTCAACATGAAACGATTTGGGTTCTGTTATTCGTCTCGACCTTGAACTCTTGAATTCTAATGGTATATTGCGCTTCCTGTCATAAACGTCTACTGAGCCTTGGATCTCTTGATACTCTATGTTTTTTTCTCGTTCGAACATTCGTTTATTACTAAGGAACAGCCATTGGATCGCTTCATGAATTGCCTTCCCTGCTACGTAGATACTAACGGTCTTCGTATCGATCGGTCGACGGTCAATTTCTCGAAACACTTTCTGTCTTGGGCATAGACATACATCTGTAACATGATATCCATCTCTTGGTTTTGAATACCATTCTTCCATCGCCTCTCGCATAAAGGCTATATAGTATTCACCAAGATCCGGGGTGCCCATATTTTCTTGTTCTTCGCCTTCTTCACTTTCATTTTTTGGATTTTTTCTTTCTTTAGAGAGACTCATTTCTAATGAGTCATTCGTGTTAGGTTTTTCCATATTTGCCAGTATTTTGGACATACCTGTCTGCTCTTCGAATTGTTCTATCCTTTCCGAAAAGTTCTTGCCATCTTGTACCGGATACTTTCCAACCGGGTTGTCTGCGGAGGATGGCTCTCGGACCAAGTGCTGGTCAATTTCGATGTCTTCCATCAAATCTATTATCGAAGGCTGATCTAAACTAGACTGTGCTGTATTGCTAGCAATACTAGCATTGCTAGCAAGTGGATATGGAAGCAGCAAAACTTAGTTTATTTATAAGATAAAGGATTTATGATTGGATTGAAAGGCGAAAACAAAAAAAGCTTGGCAGACCACATATCGGCTTATCTGATGAAGTAGTTGATAGATTAAATCTAGCTGCCAATAAGCCAGTTTCCAAACGTAGGATTCTCCTACCGAAAAATTATCAATATCTACAGCTTAAGCTTAAGCCTTTGATATGGTATTGTTCATTACGCATCCTGTCACCTCAGTCTATATGCCTGAGTTGGAAGGTGAAGACGTTACGGTCTGAGTGTGGTTTCGAGGCCTCTCCTCAGACCATATTTTTTTGAAATTATCGCTTAAGTGAGAATACTCCATACTGTGTAGTTTCGTCATAATCAAGTCAGATATTACGTCGTTAAAACTCATGCCCATCTTACCGAGATTCTGAAGGGTTTCATAATTGCGTTGGGAAATGGCAATATTTTTGAGTCTCATCTTTATCATATAAGTAATGCATCCATTTAAAGTATTATACGCTTTACAATATGGTGGATATTTTAAACTATATGTTTGTATAATTTTTAAATTATAAACTATATATTTACATAGTTAGCCATATAATATAGAGCATGACTAATTAATAACGGACAACGTGCTAGATAGATCTGATCATATCAAAATCTACCTATATCCTAACCATACGGGGACTAAAAATGGACAGTATTAAGAGATGAATGATTAACTAACGTCAATAGTGCCACAGCAGCACTAATAATTGCTGGCTAGGATGTAGATATGGACCAAAAAATGGATTTTTGGCAGCACTCAACTTGAAAGATATGGCATCTTGCTAACTATGCAAATAATATTTTAATTATTGATAGTCACTCTGCCACTAAATAGAGGTGGGTGGGTGCAATTTGCGGATTATCCAGTTGGATACTCCATAAAGTTGCATAGAAATCAAAGGATTATTGGATGACCCTTGTAATATTACTGAAATCAAATTTGCAGTGACAGGAACAATAAATTAAAGCAGGAATATGTGGAAAAATGGAGAATGTTGATTGTAAATACTATTTTCATTCAGTTGAATTAAAATAATATAGCAACAAGAAATAGTACATTTTGATATCCAATGGTTGTACAGGTAGTATATGGATAAGGATGTTGTAGAGATAAAGCTGGTACCCATGGTTCCAACTAGTACATTCTATTCATCATTAAAGGTCTTTAATTAGAGAATTCCCAATCAGATAAGTATGACTTCGTTCAACTAAGCTACTAGTAACTCAATCGAAGTAAGAACGTGTCGGTAATTGCACTACTATGCAAATATTCAGAGGATCGTACCGGTATGCAGTTACAAAACCATGGAAAAGTGTGTCCAAGATGATCTAATGGTACACTTTCGTTGTCAGAAGTAGTACACTTTTGTAGCATGGTTCAATACATTATAGAAACCCTATCATCACTTCAATGTTGCGATATCTATTTTGGCTAATATCTGTTGGAACTTATTTTCCATCTCTTCACGCATTAATCTCATATCTTGTTCCTGCTTCTCTTTTAATTTCTGCATTTCAGATTCTTTCTCTTGTTGTTTTTCCAATGTTTCACTATACGCATCATATGTTAAAACCATTCTGCATCTAGCGCAGAATCTACTATCTGGTTTATTCGGTTCATTACAGTTAGGACACTGCTTTGATTTCAAGGCATCAGATTGAACTTTATCTTTAGTAATAATACCATATGCTTCTAATATGCTATCACTCGATTCATTTCCAAAATAATGTAAATACTTTAGATGCATCTGAGATCTAGGCGACCATCCCGCATGCTGCCTCAGAATATGTTCCTTCAGAAATGAGGATTTCTCAGTCAACGCTGAGTGTCTTCTGATATATGGGTTCCAAGGCTTTTTCAACAATCCCTCTATCTTTCTTTTGTCCGCTTCGATAACCTGAGGATCTTGAAGTAACTTTGGAAATAGTTCTAACTTATATCTGCTATAGATCCTATGAAGAGAGGCTGCATGTATCGATCTTCCTAAGCTCCTTCCAATTCCGCATAACAATATAGCATCTTGATTGCTGGGGTGAGGATGTTCATGATCGATATAATCCTTGATATAAGGCAAAGAATTGATCAGGGGGGAGATGTCTGGATCCTGTCTTTCCATTTACTAAAACTTCTGCATATTGTCTATTTCCGGCAGGTACGTTCTTGAAGACTATATCCTTAATACGCAACTTCAGCAGTTCATGAGGTCTACAGCTAGTATCCCTTGACATCGCTTGAAAGCATTTTATTCTCTTTGAAGGACAGTATTTGAGAAAAATGAGATCATCATCTACAGTCCATAAATCAGATGGCTTATAGATTGATTTTTCCTTCCTTCTTAAGGAAGGAATGTTACTCACAACTTTAGGCCTAGGTCTTTTGCTTTGGTCCTTATTTGGAAAGTATAACCATTTGAAAAATCTTACTAAATATATCAGATATTGATTATAGGTTCCTATCCACTTATGTAGCGGATCAATGGATTCAGACTTCTGTGTGGCATTCAGAAATAAAATGACCTCTTCTCGAGTTATAGATTTAAAAGGCTTATTCTTATTCTTTTTCGAAAAGGAATATAGCAAGCGTATAATATCTTTTCGATAATTATCGGAGGGATTTGTTTCAGTAATAATAGCCGAGATGTAGTCTGCTATAACAGATGCATTTTCCTTGGAAATATTTCTAAGACCATTATATATCTCTCTGCGCAATCCCTTAGTTATCATAGAAAGCTTGGCATCGATTTCAATCCCTTCAGCGTCATATCCTGACATGTATATAGGGTAGTGTACATCTCCTTTATAAGTTGGTATTAGTGCATACTTTATATACAATATAAAGCATTATTTTTGATTATATTTTGACTTCCAAGATACTGCCATTTTACTACATACATGTTGTTTCGAATATAACCGCATCTATTAGAAAGTTTCAAACTGATTTCGATTAAATATAATTTGACAAGAGAGTGATTGCTAGTATTACTGGTGGGATAGTACAGATGCTTCATACTGTTATCATAAGTCTTGAACAGTAAGTTCACAAATAGAAGAAAATCAATTTTGGTACGGTTAATATTCATTCGATCATTCTGATAAAAATTCGGAAGGAGCCCTTCTCGTGTGTTATACTTGTGCCTATTTCCATTGCCATGCAATAGTAGCAATATTTAGCCCTCCTTCTATCTTATCTTTGTAGACAGCCATCGTATTATTCAGAAATGATAATTCTCCACTAGGAATGGATGAATTGAAGAATATTATACCATTATCTAATACTATTTCTTCATTCGCTTGATAACCTATGGATTCGTATTCAGCTGTTGCAGTATCATTTCCTTCTTCTGATCTCAATTTCATTATTCCTTTTTGATAAACAGTCCCATCAGGA
This sequence comes from Nitrososphaerales archaeon TH5896, assembly GCA_014523625.1. Classification (GTDB taxonomy): domain Archaea; phylum Thermoproteota; class Nitrososphaeria; order Nitrososphaerales; family Nitrososphaeraceae; genus TH5896. Next base: position 4,302 of record JAATVP010000147.1, on the reverse strand, counting down.
TTTGTGATATAGATTCCTGAAGAATTACTAATATGTTTAATGGTATTATTATCATGATTAATTATCCCAAAGCCGGAAAACGTAACCTCAAAGTCCTCAGTAGATATATCTGGTGTTCTTGTCCCTATTGAAGTTAGGCCTGTTGTAGTCGAGTAGTCGACTAGAAATGGAGTCCCTAGATTGAAGGTGTTATTTAATGAAGAACTAAAATTGATATCTTCTATCGAGTTTTCAGCACTTCCATTAATTATATTATTTGTATTCAAGAATATAATAACTATAATACCTATAGTAAGTAACAGAACCGCCACAGATGAAGTAGATCCCATAAGGCTCTGTTTAGACTCCATGTTTACAGTAGTAATTCCCATAATTTAAAATTTTATGATTATTTGATATTATTGAAAATATTCTCGGTGTGAATATTAACCAGATTGAATTATAGTTTTAGTATTGGCTCTTAGCTTCTCATCAAATTTAATACATGACAGCCATGCACTTGTAGTATTTAGGTCACATTTTGCTAGTTCAAAGACAACAACTTTTGAGAACTACTTCATTTATTTTATTTTTTTTAACACCATCATAACCCATCTCAAACTACTTAATAGAAATGAGCTAATCATAATTCATAAATGAGTTTAGTAATTCGACCAATAGAGCATAATGATGCAGAGAGCTGTGGCAATATTGGATATGAAGCGCACAAGGCTATTTCTTCCGCTCATGGCTATCCTTCTGAGCAGCATTCTGAAGAATTTGGAATAGGGCTTATCAATAGCCTTCTTGACAACCCAAATTCATGGGGTGTTTTAGCAGAGCGACAGGGCAAGACGTTGGGAAGCATATTCCTTCATGAATTTCCGCCTTCGCCTGTGGCAGTAATAGGCCCGCTTACAGTCCATCCTGCCGCAGAGGGCGGAGGTATAGGTAGGACATTGATGGAAGCTGCTCTAACTCGGGCAAGTAAACAAAACCATGACCAGATTAGATTAGTGCAATCGCCAAGTCATATCCGTTCCTTCGTATTGTATACAAAGTGTGGGTTCACCCTTCGTGAGCCACTATTTTTAATGCAAGGGCAGCCACTAAAAGTCAGTAACAATACAAGTAGTGCTAATGTACGCCTACTTCGCAGTGATAGCGATGTTTCTGTGTGTGATGAGCTTTGTAAGTCAATACATGGATTTTCTAGGGAAATGGAATTACGTCAAGCGAAAGATCAAGGCATCGCAACTATGATAGAACAAAATGGCGTCATTACAGGCTACTCGGCGGGTATAGGCATACTTGGTCATGCAGTCGCAAATTCAAACGAGGATCTGAAGGTACTTATTGCTAATGCGTCTGTGATCCTCGGCCCTGGTTTCTTTGTACCTGCTCGGAACCATGAAATAATCAATTGGTTACTTGAGTGCGGCTTTCAAATTGGTTGGCCAGCAAATCTTATGACTATTGGTCCGTATCAAGAGCCATTAGCACCTTTTCTTCCCTCTTTGGCATACTGATCCTAACGAATAAACTTTTGTAGTAAAGATTTTATCATATGCTATATTGATAGTGGGCATCTATGGCATAGTACCATATCTTGGTAACGCTGCCTTACAATTCTTGCATCCATATAATGGTATTTTAACTCCTTCCTTTATTGCGTTAGAATCCAAACTTGCTATAATTAGTTTTCCTTCATTTTGTGCCATTTCCAGCAATTCTCTTTCTCTTTCTGACGATCCATATAATATCGGAATAATTTTAACGACGGCATCACAGATATGACAGTAACCTTCAGCTATTGTTCTTGGAATCTCGCTATGGTATGCCGCATGGAATCTCTGAGCTTCCTCCTTTGTAATTCCAAACAAGGCTACAAGTCTATAGTTTATTCTGTAATAGATTAAATCACCTTCATCAAATTTGTTATTTTGAAGATAGTATCTGTGTAAATCTATCAATGCTCTAGTAATTCCAACTTTCTGTCTCATATCCCCATTATTCAAATCATTATATGATACTATAATCAGTTAAAAAATGTTATATATTACAGATCACAGATATTAGTATCAAGACCAAGAGACAATGGTTTCAATCGCAAAGAAATAATTTAGAGCCGCTTATTTGTTAGTACCTCAAATTAGTAGCCGAAAAAGTTGAAATCGACAATAGTAGTAGGTCAAGGGACGCTCGTTCGCTTTTGGGGATTTAATATTAAATAAATAAATTGATTAACGTCCAATGTCTAGTTCATTTTGAACATGAATCTGTACATTTAGTTTAGCTTTTGGTAATATACTTAGATTCCTTAAGTTTAGAGAATTTTTTAGTTGAGCATGTACGAAAAATCCAATACCAAACATTATTCCTCCTCCGGTTCTAACTGTGTTTAAGAACAGATTATAAACGTAACCATATATAGGATCGTACTCCACACCTAATTGCCCAAGTAGATCTAGATGTTCTAAATATACGATAAAATATAGACTTGCAAAATATACAAGAGGAATGCTCACAATAACCCAGTATTTTATCTTTGATTTTGAAGCATAATATCTTGTCAAAAATAAAGTAGCAATCCACAAGCTCAGTTGCAGCTTCTGAACGAGATAGCTCCGGTACGGCAAGTTCCAATACTAACAGAGTCATAACTATGGCAAGAACCGCATCTGTAAGTGATACTATACGATCTCTACTAATATGATCTCCAACTTCATGTGCCATTCTATAATCACCAGCTCGACTTGTACTATAAAATATGATCCCCCCATGATGTTTCTAAAACATCTCAGTATACATATATTGATTCAATATTCTTATGTTTATGACCTGGGCATTTTTGGTATAAAAAATCATCGCCTTGCAAATTTTTTTTACATTTTAAAACGTTCGTCGTTTGGAGGACTTGGTACATCTAGATTGGTGTAGAATATTCTCTAATGGAAGACTTAATCTTGTGCACATTCACTAGCAAGTTTATACTTAATAAGAGATGTTATGAAGTTGTCAGATATGCCCGATGAGTCACAAAAATATCCTACAGGGGATATCATTCGAATCTTATCGAATCTTCCTGATTTCTTACGTGAGTCTATGATGAGGAGCAGGCTGCAAGAACTATGCGCTAAGGACTCAAAAACACGGGAAGAATTCATCGACTCAATATTGGAGGGTCTGTCCTCCGCAGATAAAGATACCTTGAAGAAGGTGATTCGAACTTGGCTTGGAGTAGTGTCAAGGTTAGAGAGCAGTGAAGTTTCGACTATATTTTACTCGTTTATAAATAGATATGAAAATGATCCGTCCATGTATGAAAGTAATTACTCCGCTATTCTTCTTGACGAGTATCAATCGTTGGAAGATGGTCAAAGGATTGTCCTTCGCGATCATCTTGTTGAAGTGGCATTGAATCAGTATCAAGGTAGGCAGACAATACTCACTTTACCTGAAAAGGTTCGTTCGGCACTAGAGTTGCGATGAACAGTCCTATGCCTTAGTGTCCGGATTCTTTTGCAGTTCCACTGACGTCTCAACTCCACAGAGCATGAACCTGGAAATTAAAAATAAAGATATCAAAAATGAGCCCTGATTTTGAGTCAAAAATGGTTCACACACCCTTGGGCCCACCTACTACGTGGGTTCAAAAGATTTAGTATCTTCACAGAAAGTCAGCCAACAATGACAGTAACTATATTACGAGGCTCAACTTATTCTGGAAGAAGATGGGGATCGTCAATCCAGATTACAACAGGAAGAAGCATGGTGGCTTCTACGCATCAATGGCGATCATTGCAGTATCTTTATTTGCTTTGTCATTTTCATTTCTAGGTGAATCCACTTTATTTCATAACACAACTGTTACCGATGTATATGCTCAACCATATGTAGAGACAGTGAAGCACAGAGGCCTGACCATTGATCTAGGCAATGGAGTAAAGACAAATGCTCAGCTAACTATTCCCGTTATAGGCGAAGGTCCGTTCCCAGGGGTCCTCCTCATACCTGGTTCTGGCCCTACTGACATGAACTACACTGAAGGTGCAAACGCTAAACTATTTTGGCAAATAGCTGAATATCTATCAGAAAGAGGATTTGTTGTTCTTAGATATGACAAGAGAGGCATAGGCGAAAATCGCACATTCATTAACAATACTCTATGGGGAAATATGACATACGGGGATCTAAAACAAGATGCAGAGAAAGCTGTAAATGTACTATTACAGCAGCCTGAGGTTGATCCAAACAAGATAAGCTTGATTGGTCATAGTGAAGGGGGTGAAATTGCAGCAAGAGTTGCCATTGATAATTCAG
>JAATVP010000146.1 GCA_014523625.1 Nitrososphaerales archaeon TH5896 | reverse complement strand
TAGACAATGATTTATCTTCTTCTCATGTCAACAAAGATAGATTTGACATTATGATTATCTACTTCAAATAGTACAATATCTGACTAACTAATATTGACTACCAATATTCTCATTTCAAGAAATAAAAAAATTGATGAGAATTTACACTACTATTTAGGATAGTATCCCTTGTACACATCAAATATTTTATGCAGTTAATAATACTTTATCTCGTAATGTAACCGCAAAGAGTACATATTTCGGTATTCCTCTTTCACTCATCTGGCAGAGCAAGTATCAACATATAGGCCATATTTGTTATCTAAATACTTCGGCATGTTCCTTTGCGAACTCGTTGAAGAAAGTGGGCCTTCTTCCAGTAATCTCCTCAACAACGGTAGTAACAGGTGAAAAATACCCCTTTCTCAAGTTATTATAACCCTCTAGAATAATATCTATAAGCCACTCATCCAGGCTGATGTCCTTCATTGCTTTGATAGCATCATCTTTAGATACGTCTACATAAGAAATTTTCTTACCTACTTGCTCAGACAAAATATTGACAGCATAATTATAGGAAATTGCTTCTGGACCTGTAATATCGTATGTTTTACTATTATGCTTGCCGTCATTATTGCCAATAAGCGCTTGAACTGCAACTGCTGCAATATCACGGGCATCAACAAAGCTGACTTTGCCATCTCCAGCTGGTACGGATAGGGTGCCCTTCTCTTTGATTATATGAGAGTAGAAATTAACAAAGTTTTGCATGAATGCATTTGGACGCAGGAATGTATACGGAATCCCGGAACCTTCTATCATTTTCTCTGCTTGTAGATGCAACCTACCTCCCGGTTCAAATTCTGCTCCCATCACAGATAATTTGACTATATGTTTGATATCTCCTGCATTTTTTATCTCTGCTAACATGTTAGAGGAATATTGCAGCATATCAGATTGAAATGGTGTAAGTAGAAAAACCTTATCAGTAGACTTAAGGGCATCTCTCAGGGTTTCTGGTTCGTTAAAATCGATCTGAGTAGATTTTATCCTGTCATCTTCAATAATCTTTTCTAGCTCTTGCAATAAATGACCTGCAGCTTTAATATTGACTTTTGAATCTACGCTTACAAGTTGTCTTACAACTTCACGGCCAACAGTACCAGTAGCGCCTGTTATTAAAATAGTTTCAGCCATGTCCACAAACTCATATCTGGTTGGGCTATTTATCAGTGGTGGAGTTCATATGGCATTCTTCATAAACCATACTTACTCATAGAAATGGGTTGTCCCTAATAGGCTGAGAAGAAGGCAGAATAATGACATAATAATATCTTTAATCGCGATTCGATGAGTGCTGAGACTGACTCAATACCCTAAAGCATAATACCTATAAAAATAATAAACTCCCAACTAAGATATGTCTGATATACAGCCGAATGGTGATGATGGGGCAGCTACTCACAGAAGAGAAAACATAGGTAAGTATTCCGCAATTATCGAACGGTATCTTGAGAATGAAATGGTCTCACTTTCGGAAAGCGATATTGCCAAAGAGGTTTTGAAAGCTCGATTGGACACCAATGATGATATCCCCTCTTCTACAAAGGATCTTGAAAAGTTGACGGAGATTAAAGAATCACTTCGCCTGCTCGTATCTCAACGAAAGATTTTCCAGTCATTAGTTCAGGATCCGTATACAAAAGAGGAAACGGCGTACTATACGTTTAGGAGGAAAGCAATCGATGTATAGTTTAAACGAAGCTTATATCCCTGTTTTCGCATTCCAAAATAGACAAAGGTGATTCAATATACCTATAACCTCAGAGCAGAGGAGTGCTATTCTTGACCTGTACAATTCAGGAATAAATCCAGAAATAATTGCACTAGAATTGGATACTTCCAAGGACATGGTTTTGGAAATCATTGGTGAAGAACAAGGAAAAGGAGATGATCGCAATAAAGGAACTCATTGAAGCCTAAATCCAAAACCGAAAACCTTCTCATCAACAAATTATATCTTGATGCAGTAATTGATATAAAATCACAAACTAGGATGTGGAAAGCTCTAAAAGTAAAGCCTGAGTTTAAGATTTCACTTAGCGAAAGCCAACGCATTCTGGAAAAATTCGCCGAATCCAAAAATTGACCTTGTAGTTTTGCATGTAGATTTGGTAGGCTCAACTAAGATGTCGATGACATTTTCAATTGATAAACTTTCGGCCATAATTAGGGCTTTTGCGCAAGAAATATCTTCAGTGATTTCTTCGTATGGAGGGTATGTACTGAAATACATTGGAGATGCAGTTTTAGCGTATTTTGTGATAGAGAAGTTTGAACAAGGTAGTAATAAAGGGGGAAGCAATACTACTTTATCCCCATATTCGTTACAGATTACTAATGCAATAAGTTGTGCGTATACAATGATTAAAGTAATACAACAGGGACTAAATCCTGTACTGAATCAATATGATTACCCTGAATTAAAGATCAGAATTGGAATAGACTTTGGTAAAATTGGAGTTGTTCAATATGGTATAGATATCGATGAATTGGATGGAAAAGCAGTATTTACAAGGCCACATATCGATTTAATAGGATCTACAATTAGCATTGTTGTAAAGATGACTTCAATTGCAAAACCAGATCAGATAATCATCGGCCAGAAGTTATACGAAAAGTTGGATGAAAAGCATAAACAAGCATTTAGACAAATATCAGGTACTTCCAGCGTCGAGAACTACATAAACGAAGTAAGTGAAGGAAAATATCTTTTCTACGCTTCAGGACTGACAGAAACAAATTCTTGATGTACGATGCATTATTAATAGGCCTTAAATTGTCCTCCTAAATGCTAAATAACTGCACTTGTTAGGTTGTATAGCGAGCGATATCGCTCTATTCAAAATGCTCTTATGAAAGAAGGATTAGCACCGTCAAAAAAGATTCTACAACGATTATCAAATCTGAAGTCATACTGCGCCTTGTTGTGCTCCGGCGCGCCTTGAGAAGATTATCAATACAGATGGCTACATGAGTCCATTATCAATAGCAGGACAAAAGAAAAATCTTAAAACTAAGATCCATTTATAGGATATTATATGACTCGGACTATCGAAAATTACTTTGAATTTGTAATAACGGGGTTACTGATAGGCGTTATGATATCAGTATCAAGCAGCAGCGAGTTTATCGCCATTACTCCTCATGCTATTGCACAAGCCTCTAGTGTTGAAAATATGACAGCTCCAATGTTGGAATCAGCAAGGTTTCATTTAGAGGCTGCTGATGCATCGATAATGGAAGGAGATACGATGGCAGCACTTAGTCAAATAAAACTAGCAGAGATGCAGCTGTCATTATTAAAC
>JAATVP010000001.1 GCA_014523625.1 Nitrososphaerales archaeon TH5896 | reverse complement strand
TGGAGGGTTTGTGATCCAGAGCATAGTTTCATTATGGTTCTATGCAAGGTTTGGAGCAGATCTCTCTACAATATCGTACATTCTATCTATTTCAGGAGTGGTAACCGCTTTCTCATTCATGGCTGCAGCAAGGATTGCTGACAAAATCGGTTTAATCAATACAATGGTTTTTACCCACTTACCAGCCAACATTCTTATAATTGTCGTAGCATTTGCTCCGACACTTCCTATAGCTGCAATCCTGTATCTCATTAGAATGGCTCTCTCACAAATGGACGTACCTACAAGACAATCTTACATAGTATCAGTAGTTAAGGATGAAGAAAGAACGGCTGCAACTGGAATGACTAACATTTCACGAAATATATCTCAAACCTTATCGCCATCATTAGCCGGATACATTATACAATCCCTTTCATTATTTTTTGCTCCTTTTCTAATTGGAGGGGTTTTGAAGGTGATTTACGACATCGCTCTATACTTCAGCTTCAGAAATATAAAACCACAACAAGAAGAGGATAATGGAAACGAATAAGCTTCTTTTGAAGTACCTTTACGTGACTATTCTGCCTGCCTTTAATTTTGCATTTTATATGTTTTCCATCATATTCACGTTTCTTGAAGATTTTACTCATAGATCGTGCACACCAGTTAGGGTGTTGGTGTTGGTTCTGGACTTGTTTCCTTTGACAACGAATTCATATGATAATAATATATTGAAGGTAGTCTGATAGTTTAATATATGGAAGAGTGGGATCCTGCTACGAATGATTTTATATTACGATGCAACAGCTGCTTTCGCACAAGCAAAAATGTTCAGATCATTCGTACCTCACGCGAAAAATATTTCTGCGAAGAATGTCTAAGCACATTTGATTTATGTCATAGTTGATCTCAAATTAATGGTGCAAATATCACTTAAAATCTGGAACTTCCAATTTAGAAATTAGTTATTAGTCATTCACTCAGTAGTCATACTCTAAATTATCAACAAATATGGAGGGGGAACAGGATTTCAGGGTTTGTTGCTAAAGCTCTTTATTAATCAAGTATTATTAGTCTGATTGACCTACAATATTATGTGTGAAAGTGACTAAAGCTAACAATAACTGGTATAATAAGGAAGCTTCTCTTCAATCACCAAATTCGCGTAGACTTTTATTAGAAAAATTTTTGTTTAAGATTGCCAGAAATTGGATCTCGGGTAATACCTATGAAGATGCCTTATCATCAGCGAGAATTTCTAATGGCAAAGGAATGTCTGCCATTCTCAATTTTCTTGGAGAAGATACTACAGATGAAAGGGTAATTCAGCAGACGGTAAATGAGTACATTATGTTGCTAGATCTTTTAGAAAGTAATTCAATTGACGGATGCATTTCAGTTAAACCGACACAAGTTGGATTGCGAATAGGTGTTGATTCATGTTTATTCAATCTTAGACAAATTGCTAAGAAGGCAAAGAATTTGGATAGATTCATGTGGATAGATATAGAATCATATCCGTTTGTAGAGGATACCATAGCAATTTACCTCAAGCTTCTCAGGGACTACAAAGAAATTGGGGTAGCTCTACAGTCCTATCTTAAAAGAAGCTCGAGCGACCTGTTGCACTTGTTGGAACAAGACGCAAATATTAGACTAGTGAAAGGGGCGTATACTGAAAATGATGAGATTGCATTTCGATCCATGGACAAGATCAATTCTAATTTCTCAGAGCTGATGAAGATGATATTCAATAGTAGTGATGGCAAACGTAATGCCTTATTTGCAATTGCAACTCATGATCCACGACTTGTCAATGAAGCAATTGAACTATCAAGAAAATTCCGTACTGACAAAAGGAAATTTGAGTTTCAACTACTAAAGGGTATCCGTGACGAAATGAAGACAAGCCTTGTAAAACATGGATTTAGAGTTTGCGAATACCTTCCCTACGGGAATCAGTGGCTTCCATATTCTGTACGCCGAATTAAGGAAAGAAAGAGGAATATACTTTTGCTAGCAAGATCTCTTATACCGTCCTAAGATAAGGCGAGCACTCTTTCTACCAACCAATTAAAGAGAAGTAGAGAAGTAGGAGACTTTCAAACGAAATTGCCATTAACCATCTCATTGAGGGCTTATATGGATGAGGCCTTCTATGCCTGATATTGGTAAACTGAAGTAAAATGTAGCACCATTTCCATCGTTATTATTTTCTGCCCATATCTTACCACCATGAGCTTCGATAATATTTTTTGAGACATATAATCCTAAGCCAGTACCAGAAAATGATTTTGTAACAAACTTGGAAAATAATTTTGGCATTATTTCCGGGTCTATACCTGTACCATTGTCCTTAACGCTAACTATTACGTTCCCATTAGGTTCCTCTTTATTATCGGTATAACTACGCGATACAACAATATCCAATTTTCCCTTTTGTTGTGGCGCAAATTTTATTGCATTATCAATTAAGTTACTAATCACCTGACTTATTCTTCCTTTATCCCCCTGAACGTATATACCAGCTTTTTCTGGCTGAAATGAGATTTCTAGAAATTGATTAAGCTTCTCATTGTTGTTTCGTTCGATCTGGCTTTTATACTCTTGTAATATGGAGGCAATTGCATCATTGATATTGAATACTTCCTTCTTAATGTCCAGAGTGTGACCTTCTATCCGTGTAACATCTAGGATATCTTCTGCTAGCCTCTGCAACCTCTTGGCATTTCTAATCACAATATCAAATAACTCTTGTTGTTCAGAATCCGTTACTTTGGAACGGATAATATTCATAATACCAATTATTGGCTGCAGTGGTGTTCTCAATTCATGAGCGGCGATATCAATAAATTCTCTTTGTGTCTTATTGTGTATCTTCAATTGTTTGTAGGCTGATACTAGCTCTTTATTTGCCTTGTCTAGTTCTCTTGTTCTACTATTTACGATAGCATGCAATCTCTTGTTCCAGGTAAGAATTACATACGCAATGACAGCCGCTACCGATCCTATAATCATAATAATCAGAATGCTAAAATGCTTTTGCTCGCCGATTGCAGAAGCTACATCACCTGCAAGATTGTGAGGGGCAGCAACGTACAGGTTCAAAAAATTCGTTCCGTTTAGTAGTACCGGTGAAAAAGCTATTGTATTTACTGTGCCCTGTTTAGAAATTGCATCTATTGATCCACTGCTGGCATTATTATTGATCGATGCTTTCAGTGCTTCATTTAACTGTTGGTATGACCTCGGAGAAAGTAATGTTGAAAGTGCTGATTGTAATTCCTTTCCAAAGATATTTTTGCCAACAAACGATTCAGTATCCGCATAAAGTACCAAACCATTCTTGTCTAGTAATCCAATAGTACTATTAAATTGTGGAAGGAGCTGGCTTTCTAAAAGATCGCCTAATATACTCGTCCTTATTCCTGCGACTACTATACCGTTAAACGATCCTTTCTCTGTAGCGTTAGAGCCTCTGTATTCTCCTCCCTGTTTGCTCAAAATAGGATATGATATGAAATATCGAGGAACTTTATCATTTGACTCGATAACGCTACTATAATATTCCATGCCACTATCCCTTGCCATTGTGAAGTATGGCCTATAGCTCAGGTCAAAGCCTTTGTATTGCTGATATGTGGTCGAGTTCATATTGCTAATCCATACTATCTTGCCATCCTTGTCAAGCCACATGTAAAAGTCAGTTAGACTGCCTGTGTAATTTTGTCTGTAATCAATTATCAGACGAGCCCTCTGATATTCATTATTTTGTAGCGCAGGGGCGTCAGCCAACGTCTGCAGAAGAGGAATTATGGATTCTAAACGATTTGTGAGTATTTCTGACAGATCATGAGCTTGAATTATGGCATTAGATCTTATTTCTTGAGTAGCAATATCGACGACTTTTGTAGAAATTGAGTTAGAATATTGAAATGCAAGTAAAGACAGGATAATTGCTGTAACACCAATAGCTAACAATATAAAAAGGCTATTTCTTGATATCGCAAGTCCTCTCGGCAAAGTATTTAGTGATCTTTAAAGACGTAGATCTTATAGTAAAAGTTTACTTAAGATTTAGACTGGGTGCAGGATGCCGAAAAAGTTTAGTTAGCATTCATTTTCTTTAGCGAACACTTGGCACAACAGGAAATCTATGGCCGTCCACTATTGTTAATACTATACAACCAAGCACTTTCAAAAGCGAATGCATGTGGAAATGGTAAATTACCATTGAACGTGTTCTACTCAAATAGTGATTCGCAATTGAGGCGATGAGAACACAGTCAGTACTCAACTTATCAAGCAGGCAGTTAAAACTAAGACTGTCCGCCGATAGGAAAGTTAGCGCAAAAGAATCTGTCTTTTTTCGTCCATTTCAACATGTTTGTGCGTCGGAAATAGATGTTAGCAAGGGTTTATCAAAATAAGGCAAATCATTAATTAATTTCTTGAAATCAAGTATAAATTCTCATAACCGATTCAACCTTTCTGTAAGATCGTATAATCCTGGCTCTAATAGCTGGCTGCTACAGCCACACACCTTAATACACGTGGATTAAGATATTTGAATGAGGTATAAACATATAATATTTATGTGCTGGTATACGTAATAGGAATGATATCCCAGAAATATGAATAACTTTTTCTCAAACACTAATAGAGAGCTTTTTTTGTATCAACTGAAATGGTTAGCAGTTTTTATAGCCATAGGTTTTATTATTATATATTTATTTGAATTTCCTCTTGATCTAATAATGCTAATTGTGGCATTCATTGTAATCAATATTTACAAGACAAGGGTAATGCTGAAAAAACTTGGCTTTTTGAATGATAGCAATGTGAAAGATATTAGGGGTTTCATTAAATCATTATTTCGGTCGCCTTCTTCATCTATGGATGGTAACACTTCAGTAAGGTACTATTGTATGTCCTGTGGAAATGAGCACAAAGAAATTGCATGTCCCAAATGTGGTTCAAAGATGAAGCGAGTAGGATGAAATTTTTGACTACTGATCTTGAACTCTAGTGCAACATAGGTTGTAGAACTTATTCACATGAATTGTCATCCAGTCTAACTTGTCATCCGTTAAATCTATGAAGATCCCCTCTCTGCTAACGACACTTGGATGTTTGGTGATTATTATAACAGTACAGGCTAAGCTCATTCTTCATTGCCACATAAAACAGTAACAACAAATATTGTATTACTCATCGGTAATCCTAAGATGATTTGCGTCCTGTGCACAATTGGTGTTCAATGATCCTTGCGGGTATTTCGGGTAGTGCAAATTGTAAGATATGAATAATTGTATCGTTCTTTGACGGCGTGATAGAGATCGAGTAAATTCAAGACTTATTTACCGTTATGGTCAATATGGTAAACCAAGTATTTTGAGTTTACTTATAATCTGACTTTTCTCGAACTTTGAGTGCAAGGACATTATCTGTTACCTCAAATTCTGGTTCACTAGCTAATGACAGTTCAGCAAAGACGTAACGAAATAGCCTTTCAAAATAAAGCGACCATCTTCTTCCCATTTCATGTTGGATCACAAGTCTATGATTCCTGTCATTATCCGTTGTGTGATATGAATATTGAAATCCCGACACTCTCAGCCAGGATTCAATTGTCTGAAGAAAGGAGCTTAAATTGTGTTCTCCTCTCAATAATAGTGTCAAATCTTTCATTTCATTCCTTGCAATATGTTCAGAAAGCTTCTTCACCTCCTCTTCATCAAGTTGATTCATCATTGTTATCAGCAATGACTTGGGGATTGAGACCATGCCTGAGGTTGAAGCATATGCATCATACTCAGCATGAGTGGTGAATACCTGAGTAGCCAATGTGTTTAGGCTAATTCTTTTCTGCCCTGCCTCGTGCTTCAACTTATCGAGAATATCGTTTCTAAATCTAAGGGTAATGCTGCTACTACCAACATTCCTATTTTTATTCTCGATCTTTTCATCCCCTTTCAAATTTCTTATCCCAGGTCATAATTAGAATAATTATTGAGTTTAAATACTTTACGCTCTTTGCCATAATAATATTGCAAAGCACCCAAAGAATTGCTGGTACTATCGATAGTTAAGTTTATTATTATATTTAAGAGGTTAATTGCATATAAAACGCAATGTCTAAGAAGAACGACTGAGATTTATTTTCTATGACTATTAGCTTACCTAAGACTTCCACAAATTGTGTCACATTTAGAATCCCTACTCAAAAGTTGGCTGACTTACGCGCAGAATCGGGAGCTAAACAGGTCAGTTTTAATACATTGGTTAATCAAATTATTAGAGAGCATCTTGAATGGCACACTTTGGCTTCTCAGGCTAAGCTATACTATATGCCAAAGTCATTTTTAATGAGAGTAATTGAATTACTTACAGAAGATGAACTAGATGAATTAGCACGAGACACTGCAAAAAATGATATCGTAGATGTAAGCCTCTTTTTGAGGGGGAGCTTTACACTCATTTCCTTATCCAGTATCACGGAGACTTGGTTAAGAATATCACGAATACCGCATAGATTTGAAACCCATGAGAATCATGATAGGATCATTATTGAGCATGATATGGGATTCAAGTATTCCTATTTCATAAGACAAATTGCAAGATATGTTCTAGAAGTAGCACTGGAAGCAAAAATGTCATGCGATATAACCGATAATACTGTTGTCCTCAAACTATACCAATAGATACACATGTCTGTACAATTGCTAAAGTAATAATCATGGAGCATTATCTTGACTCTCATATCTCCAACCAATGAAAGAACAAGTCGTCTAATTGGGATTTATTCCAACTTAGATGAAGAGCTCTATGATGCGTTTCGATTTCTTAAGCCCGCTCTAGAAAACAATGAAATCATCCTTCTATTAGTTGATGATAGCTTGGATATAAGTACGGTTTACAATCGAATGAAAGAGGAATGGAACATTAGCACAGATGAAATTGATGCCCTGGAAAACAGAGGTGATTTAATCGTCGTAACTTCTTCTCAGTGGTTTCAACCAGGCAAAAGACGAACTCTAGATAGAGAGCTAATCGAACATTCATGGAATGAGCTAGTTACGAAATTGTCTAGAAACAGAAAAAGAGCGGTGAGAGCATTTGTAAGTACTTGCTTATTCTTTAGACTGGGAACGAAAAGGGAATTTCTAGAATTTGAATACCTAATTCCATCCAAAATTAATTATCCACTAATGGTAGTATGTGCATATCAATCTTCTGATCTCTTAACTTATTTGACAAAGGAAGAAATAAGAACACTTTGCTCATGTCATTCGTTGCTATCGATATCCGACCGCTATAACATTATTGATGACCCACCAAATAACGAACACATGTTACTATTGTACAATAATGAGGATGAGCGGGATAAACTCGCTGCAAGGTACATTAATGAGGGATTAAATCGTGGACAGCTTTGCGTATATGCCAGTGTTATGAACCCAAACATCAGATCTCTAAATGACACACTAAAGGCAAGAATTAAGGACTTTGATAATCATATAAGAGAAGGAAACCTGTTACTAGTGAAGTTATCGACACACTACGTTGGAGCGTTGGCTGGTGATTTGGAACCATTTAATACATTGGAAAGAGAACTGACCGACCGAGCCAAAATCAGAGAAGACAAACATGTTCGCATTGTAGCAGATTGTGCTGGTTTTTTGTACGAAAATAAACATTTTGACGAATGTGTAGAATTAGAGCAATGGTGGCATCAAAAACCGTTTGAAGGATCCTATTTATGTCCTTTCCGAAATTCCTTATGCGACAAGTTTCCATATAATTATCATAAGTATAGAGTCTTTGGTAATCACGATATCATAATCGATGAGCATGGATCGCTCATAGGGTGTTACATACCTCGTGCATCAACATCGATCAATTCAATTCTTCATTTGCCAGTTGCTTAAACTTGGGGAATTCATTACCAAAGTTGTTGCTTAGCATATAATATTCTGTAAGTAATACATTTGTCGTGTGGCAAAGCTATTAGGCATGACAAAGAAATTTTTGAACGCATAATTTCTGGCAAGTTTGCGCCCAGGAAATCTATAGACCTGAATATCTTGAACTCTATGTAAGTCAAAATATCAAATTGTTATAAGACTTGCAACGTTCTATGGTAAGTTCTTATAGCGATCTTTCGAAGCGTTCAGAATTCCTCTTTGATTCCATAACTAGCATGGTAACTCTAATCCATTTCAAATTGCTAGGGAATTACATATGCGCTCAACCTTGTGTTGTCCTTTTAGTTTCTCTCATACATTTAGACCTATTTTGAATATTGACAAATATTAAATTAAATTAAATTTTTAATTTTTTCAACTAATAAAGGAAAATTACATTAAAAGTTAAAGAAATCGGAACTAACAGATAGTAATATTTTTATAATGAAATAATTTATTATTCTTAGCGAAAATGTCTAAAATAAAGAAAGGAGCGGAACATATTGGACACGAAGTCAAGGAAGGTGCAGAGTCTGCTGGACATGATGTAAAGAAAGGTACAGAGTATGCTGGACATGATGTAAAGAAAGGTACAGAGTCTGCTGGACATGATGTAAAGGAAGGTGCAAAGTCCGTGTTTAATAAACTAAAAAAGTCATTCTCGTAACCTGAATACGCATGCATCTCTAAATATGGTCCTCTCTCGGTTAAATGGCTACGACTTTACAAAAAAAATCAACCCAAACCAATAACTTAAGCACCCTCTATGAACATGGAGTACCAAGAATAGCGTGTTAAGAATCACTGTCAGTACAATTCTGTTAAACCAACCAATTGCTTAGAAAGTCTAAACTGCCTATTACCAATCACTTTCAAAGAATTGGCATTATCTCAGGCTAGCAGACTCTTCAGTCAGTATGAATTATAGAAAGGCTGAAAAAGGACTTCATAACATGAAGATGTTTGCACCCGTAAATGATCTGCAAACATCCAAATTGATGAAGAATGAATGACTGTAGAGATAAAGTAGGAGTTACCTTGGATAGTCTAAAAAGCATGAATTTTCGATGTTGACCATGGTTAACTTGGTGTTCCTCCCGTTCCTGTGTTGACACTATTGCTTCCTACATTTAGAATTTCCACAACATTCGCGAAGGAAATATCTGGCTCAGGTCCTCCACCTATTACGTAGACCTTGTCTCCTATATCGGCGGCTGCCAGCCCGTGTCTTGCAATTGGCATTGAAGGACCAGACGTCCACGTATCAGTACTGGGATTGTATATTTCAGTATTATCAAAAGTCTTCTCTGGAGCTTCTCCTCCGAATACATATATCTCTCCGTTACTAGGGACTGTTGCAGCTGCTATTCCTCCTCTAGGAGTTGGCATTGGTGTTTTCGCAGTCCAGGTGTCAGTCTTTGGATCATACGCTTCGTTATTATCGATATTAGACGATTTGCCTTTTGGTCTTCCCCCTATTACATATAAAATATCATCAACGACTCCGGATGCCATATGTTGTCTTGGTGTTGGCATATTCGCTTTACTAGTCCATGTAGCTGTAGCAGGATCATAAGCCTCATTTACTGTCAATGGATTGTTATCATCTGTCCCGCCAACGGCATAAAGGACATTACCTATGAATTGAGCAGTTAGTGCAGCTCTAGCAGTCGGCATCGGTTTCCCCTCTTGCCATGCATCTGTTGCAGGATCATATATGAATAATTTGTTTGATGGAATCTTGTTGTCTAGATAGCCTCCCACAAGGTAGATTTTACCATCCAGGGCTGCCGCAGCGGCGTGATTCAGATTGACTGGTACGGGAGCAGCAGTAGTCCATGTATCTGTTTTAACATCATACACTTCGACACTATTCTTATTTCTTTTTCCAGTTTCGCCGTAACCTGCGATTATATAGATCTTGTCACCAATTGCGGTGTATGCAGATTCCATTTTTGGCGTTGGACTACTTGCACCATTGTTCCAAGCAGTAGATGTAGAGGAGGGACTGGAAGAATCTCCAGTATTCCCCTCACTATCAGTTGAGGCAAGAACCGGGTTAAATTTTGTCAACATATTTTTACTATATGAACCAGTAGTACTAGGTTCAACTATCAAAAAAAGAATCAACACTATAATCGTAATTGTCGTGATACCTGCTTTATTCATATCCGAAATGCGATTTATTAATGCATGACGGTTATAATTCCTTTTGTTTTTCTGTTCTGAGACGTGTTAATACAATGCAATAAGGTGAGCGAATAACGTCCGCTAAAATTTTTCTTGGAGAGTGTAAGAGTTTTCATACCTTTAAATGGACGGGAAGATAGACATTTGTTGAGTAGATTGAAACAGAATCAATCAATAAAACAAGTCCATGGACAATCTATATCTAAATTAGTAACCTTTGCTGCAGCAGCTTCATCATTTTCGTTGATTCTTATTATGTTTCATATTTTACATTTCATATCTTTTCCACCTACCTATGGTATAGTACCGAGGATAAATGCATCTGAGACTGGGACTGAAACTGGGACTGAAACTGGGCCTGAAACTGGCACAAATATGTATCAAGATAGTGGTAGCATTTTTACACGTGGACATTTTGATTACCGTTCAACAGGACAAATGATTCAAGGACACAATATAACAGATTACACATATAGTAGTGATTTAGCCAATAATAATAACAGTAAATTATCAAATAAGTTCATATGCTCCCCAGAGAAGGAAATTGGTATTTATATTCATGGACCTTGGACGGATGAACAAGCAGCTAATGAGCAACTTAATAGAACGGCCATGTCCTTGATCAGTAATAACTATACAATCCCTTTAATCGGTTTTAGCTGGGACTCTAATACGCCAGTAAATAAGGAAGGTTGGGTTACCGCAAAAGACATAGCAGAAAAGAATGGACCCAAACTAGCACAATTTGTTCTTGATTTCAAGAATGAATGCAAGGATACTGATATCAGACTCATTGCTCATTCTTTGGGTGCTGAAGTCGTCAACAGTACTCTAGCAAGCTTGAGCAGTAATCAACAATGGGATAAGAAGACTGGTTCAAATATAACATCAGTACATCTTCTTGGTGCTGCTATTGATAGAAGTTCAGTTGCAGCAAATACAACATTAGGGAAAGCTATTGACAAATTAGTAAGTAACTTCTATAACTTGCGCAATTCTGAGGATAACATGCTAGAGTATGTCTATAGATCTGTTGAGCAACATGATGCACTTGGATTACTAGGAATATCTCATAGTATGCCTTTACCAAAAAATTACTTCGAACGAGAAGTAAATTCTGAAATACCTCCTATTCAAGATGCAGATGGAAATAATAAACTTGATTGTTTTGATTTCTTTGTTATCTTACCTGGAGATAACCATTGTGGGTATATAGGCGCCAGAGGCCTTTCTCCGTTTGAGGGTATACCACGTAGTGATGGAGCAATAGATATAATAGTGCAAGACTGGTCGTCAGAATAATAATAATATCGATAATAATTGCCATGAACGGGTTGCATTCTAAATTTAGTTTAGTTTATTTCGCTTCAAGAATAAGAAAAAATTCCACTAATTGCTGCAGAATTATCGTAAATTGTTAAACAAACACTCATTCTTGACTCTCCACCATTACATTTCGTTGTAACTCTAAATCATAGATTCGCTGTAACATTGGATGGATTTGAACGTGTACTATGTCCATTATAGCTTCAG
>JAATVP010000145.1 GCA_014523625.1 Nitrososphaerales archaeon TH5896 | reverse complement strand
CCGTTTGAAGATGCGGCGTTCAAACTAAAGAAAGGAGAATTAACAAATGAGCCAGTGCGGACCCAATTCGGTTACCACATTATAAGAAGAGCTGGCAATTAGAAAACATCAATAACAATAACAACAAGAACGACAATAATAGCAAGTCGTACGCACCCGGAAAGAAATTCATTGGGAGGGAAAGGCGAAATTGGAACTTGAACTGTCGGAAGTGATTGATTGAAAATAAAAGTAGATTCTAGGTAGTACTTGCTACCACATTTCATAATTTTGAAATTAGGATTAGTCATATGATGTATTATCTTTAGAGATGCATTAAATTTATCCGGCAATATCGGTAACTTAGCCATGGCTAGTTAATCATCGTTACAAATATCCTGACTTAAGATGGGAAATCTTTCGCTAGTTAGATCATCACCACCTTTTAAAATAAAAGCTAAGGAAAGTCTTTGATAAGGGCACAGAACAACATTCAAAGTATTAGAAGACTTAAGGAAAACTATTACAACTATGATCCTGCGAGCGATTTCACACCTGTTCACTGCAATGGAATGGCAATACACAAAATTCATTCTCCAGCTTTGTCCATAAAACACCAAATACAAACAAAGAGATATTCTTTTCCGCATTAGTAGATGGTCATGATTTGATCAGCAAATAGTAGATGAAATGTCTGGTTTCGGCAAATGCTAAATGGCTTACACATTATATTAAATGAAAATTAGCTAATAAGGTGATGAAGGTTTTTTCCTTTCTCCTCTGCCAGAATGAGCATTTTTCTATGTTTTTTTAGTCTTTCTTGTTCTGCGAATTTCATCCCACACTCTTTGCAAGGAAAAGATAAATTAGCTCCGCTTTCACCGTTCGAATTCTGTTTTCTACTCAGGAAACTTGATATTTTCACTCTAAATAATCTTACCTCTTATGTACTGCCTATCATTTTTCTAAATGACTGATTATTTATGGTATGCGTAACTTAGTTAACGAAACAAAAATTAGCATAGTTAAAAAGTTGAATCGAGGATAAAGTTCGGTTTTTGATGAGTAATATTAGAAGTCATAGTTGGGTTTCTTCAAAAATTGAGAATCGAAACGAATCCACCAGTGACACAAAGTTCGGCTGCGGTAAGCATTCTGTTTCTAAGTTGTCCTGTTGCCTAACTGAAATAATGCAGTCTACGAAAGCGGTCCCTTAGCCCATAACAAAGTTTAACATCGCATTATTCCGGTGATTAATTATGTCCAAATATTCTGTGAGTATAACGTTCTAAATCTTATCACAGCTCTCGAAAATAGATAATTCTGACATATTAGAGCATTTGCAAGAAATATATGCCAAGGTAACACAACAAGGATTGACAATGACAACAGTAAACTCACCCGACATATCCAGCGAACCAATCCTTAAATTTTTTGCAGACAGAAATTTTGCGTTCATATCTACTATTAATAAGGATGGCTCACCTCAGGTGACCCCGACTTGGATAGATCTCGATGAAAAACAGGGGCTCATCCTAATAAATACGGCAGTTGGAAGATTGAAGCAAAGAAATGTGTCAAGAGATCCCCGCGTATCAATATCAATGATTGATGGGAGAGTCAATCCGTATAGTATGGTTACCATCAAAGGGAAAGTGATAGAACAATCGAAAAGTGGAGCAGACGAACATATTGATAAGCTCGCGCGGAAGTACCTTAATACTGATAAATACCCAGCTCACTCTCCCAAAGTGACTAGAATAATCTTAAAAATTAAACCTGAAAGGATTTCTTACCTACCACCCAGATATACACAATACCTTAAAAGCGATTGAACGAAGGGTCCATACTACTCATTAACTATATCTTTTGGCCTACAAAAATAGAATTAGGATATGAAAAATAGATTTCATTTCCTTCAAAATAACTTTCTAGTCCAAGTGTGTCATTCTTTGTATCTTCAATAAGCAATCGACGAATTTTTTCGATATTTGTAGGATCAGGGAACGAAGTTTGAAGCTGATCTTCCAGTCCAATTTTCATCCTATAAAACCCTCGTTCAAGAATTAGTATTCCAGCATTTCGAAATAGATTATCAAATTCGGAAATAGTTAGCGCCTTTACATGTGAGGGATCCCGAAGATGTTCTAGCTGATTATACAGAATTGCTTTCTTTGGGGGTGGGGTTGGATCGACTATTACAATTTTTCCTCCAATAGTGCAAACTCGATTCATTTCGATGAGGACCGAAAGGGGATTCAATAAATGATGAAAGCTAAACTTTGAAATAACAATAGAAAATGAATTAGATGAATATGGTAATTTTCTTGTTATATCCCCCATGTCCCACTTTATGTTATTTAGCATGTTCATTTTTTGTAGGATTTTGGCTTGTTTGATCATCGCGGGGGTTATGTCAATCCCAGTCACTTGTCTACATATTTTGGCGAACTCAACAGCCAAAGAGCCAGTGCCTGAAGCCACATCTAGTACCACATCATTTTCATTTGCGTGAACAAGAGTCTGGATTTTCTCAAACACTTCCCTGACAAATTGACTTGATTTTTTAGCGAATGGCTCAGCTTGCTTTGTGAATTGATCAATAATCAAATATCGATGATCCTGCACTGGATTGTCCATGACATCATCCCTTAAACCAAAGATATAAGCTCTCGTATTATTACAAAAGTCAAATAATAAATGTTGAAGGCGAATTTGAGTCCATTACTCCCCGACGTCAACTAAGGGATATGGAGGTTATCATAGCATTGTCAAAAACGTAGCTCCCACAGGTATTCTTTGTGCTTTTTAAATTGCCCTTAGTTTTAGAAGAGTTTGGATTTTGACCGTCCATAATTTGCTCTGCCAAAATTGTGCCGTTTCGTAAGGTATTACCCTATTTGGGATTCTTCCGAATTCTATTTCTGGTTAATCTAAAATGAGGAGAATCCAACCCTACATCTCTCATTTAGCTAAGAAATTCGACAACCTTGTAAGCTCAAATTCTAATCCTTATTCAGGTATTAATGACGTGAGGACATCGTAAAGTAATGGAGAAGTTTATGAAATGCTAATGAGTACGGTCATGAACGCAATTTCAAACGGATTTGGAGACTTTGTAACGATAAACTGCTTTCCCAAATTAGAGAAACTTCGAAGATTTGGTGGTCAGTCCAATCATACTTAGTATTTCTTCTAAAGGAACCCTTGTCTCGAAAAAAGCCATATTGATTTGACTCATATTGGAATTAATTAGTTAGATTATTTAAAGTGCGTATTGTAAATCGATCTGAATGTCTCCAATTCAACACGTGAATCCTATTCCGACCGTTGACGTCATCATCGAACAGAATTCAAGAATTCTAATGATTAGAAGAAAGAACGATCCCTTCAAAGGGTGCTTAGCGCTTCCAGGAGGATTCGTAAACGAAGGAGAAAGAATTGAAGATGCTGCTAGGAGAGAGGCAAATGAAGAAACATCCTTAAACGTTTGCCTAAGTGACATCCTAGGAGTTTATTCTGATCCAAAGAGGGATCCAAGGGGACACTTGATGTCAACAGTTTTTGTGGGAACGATTCCCGTTAATAAGGACACTGAAATGGTAGGTGCGTTAGCTCAGGACGACGCAGCAGAGATAGAATGGATTAATTTAGAAACTCTCGCTAATACTAATATAGCTTTTGATCACAAGAAGATTCTTTTTGACTACAAGGCCTGGAAACTGTCTGGCGGTACATTCTGGTCGTCCAAAAGCAAGTCTAATGCTAATGCCGTTTGAGTCAGCTATGTTAAACTGCACTACGGATTTTTGGTTCCAGCTACTGTTAGAAAAGGGAATCAATATGTAATGAATAACTACGTTACCGATCAGCCTCTATTATTGATACTATAAATAGTGTACTTTGTTAAATTGTAATGTACCATCATTATGAATACTCTTACAACTGAGAGGCCGTTACTTCGCTTTTACCCTGTATATCTATTTGCGATGATCATTTTTTTGGATTTTCGATTTATTCGAGTATTTTGAAACACATGAAATTGATAATTAACTCGTGTAGTTGATGGCGACAAAGAGGGGGGGATCAGTTGTGCTCGATATTGAAATAGCGGGAAGTCATTCAAGTAATACCAATTTTCATTTCTTGCAAAGTATTTTGTGGGGCAAATGGTATAACCTTGTCACAGTAGAATATACCATTTTACTAGTAAAGCCTTATCGTCAATAACTTGAATGAATATTTATAATTAAAAGCAATCAATCATAGATTTAGTACTGTGCATGCATCCATATATATAATACAGATTCTTTGATTCTGGTTGATTAAGAAATGGAACT
>JAATVP010000144.1 GCA_014523625.1 Nitrososphaerales archaeon TH5896 | reverse complement strand
GTGAACGGTCAAGATCTCTAGTCTAGGTAAAGTGGCAGAAAATTGTTCTTGACTAAGGCGCACAAATTTTAAAAAGGTGAAACTCGCCTGTTTCTGACTTAAGGGTCCACCTTACGCTCTGCCCATGAGCTTGAGAAACATATGGTCACCATTTCTTTCAAGCAAGTGAAAAAAAGTTTCCCGTTTAGCAGACAAAAAGATCATTCTCTAAATTAGGAAAATTGAGTTTCGCAAGTGCTGAGTTAAGTAATCAAATCCGAAAGATGGATAATCCTTAGCAATAAGACTACTTCAAATATTAGAAAAAATTCTGAGTCTAGTTGATCAAAGAAGATCAAAACACTTGTACAATTCACTTTTTACGAAGGCTATCCCTTACGCCAATTACAATTACGAAAAAGGGGACAGATCCTGCCGTATTACAATATTAAATTGCCGCCTAATTTTGAATTATGTGTACTTTTCAGTTCGATAGGTTGCTGATACTCGTGAATTCGGAGGAGCCTATAAATGAGTCATCATTTTCATGGGAACAGAGTGAAATGAACTACTGTCTTCTTTAGTCCAGGTTTGATTTCGAGTATGCTTTTATTGGGAGTATTTAGATTCGTATTCTCAAAAAGCTAATTCTTCATGCGCCTTAATATTCTGCAGTACGCGGAGTTATTCGTCAGGATGGAAGATACCAGAAATGTTTCATGAAGTATACCTGATATTTACAAAACTCTTCTCAAATCCCAGAAAAATCAAAAGTGAAATTGGCAACATGGCAGAGTAGATTCGAGGTGCGTAAATCATGATCAACCTATCATACAACTTATATTCTGGGAAAATCAAAAGTGAAATTGGCAACATGGCAGAGTAGATTCGAGGTGCGTAAATCATGATCAACCTATCATACAACTTATATTCTGGGCATGAAAATGATTAATTCACATGCCCAAAGGTTCCAAAAGAGGGGGTAGGGTTCGTGATAAATGGAAAGATAAGCAATGGATTATGGTTAATGCACCAGCTGCTTTAGGCGGTAGCGTTATAAATTATGTACCCGTCAGCGATTTAAATAGTGCTCGTGGGCGAGTGATTGAAAATACTATGTATGATATTCTAAAACAAGACCCTATACAGCATCAAACTAAAGTATTCGTGCAGATTGTAAGCATCGCTAATGGTACTGCATCAACGATTTTCAAAGGACACGAGTATGCCAAAGAGTTTCTCAGAAGCCTAATGAGAAGAGGAAGTTCTATGGTAAGTTACGTAGCTGATTACAAGACGGTGGACGGATACGTCTTTAGGGTTTCCTTAGTCGCATTTAGTCAAAGGAGAATTAATACTGAAAAGAAGCACCAGATTAGAGTCCTTTGCCGTCAGTTCTTGCAAGAGCGGTTACCAAAACTTACTGTTGATGAATTCATAAAAGAAGTTCCATTGGGAAATCTAAACAATGATCTACTGGAAGCTGCCAAGAAATTGACTCCGCTCAGGCATATCGGCATCAAGAAAACAAAATTGATACTGACTCCCACTAATGTCGGATCACCAACCACAGAGGAAGCAACAGCGGGATCACCAACCACAGAGGAAGCAACAGCGGGATCACCATCATAAAAATAAAGCAAAATTGCGTATGCTGCTAATGGTTGAGGCCTCCACTTCAATGTGAATCTTAGACGACTATTTAATTTGCAAATTGTTTCATACATGCAAAAGGAAAAATTAAGGTCCTTCGAGATAGCTGCTGCGGAAATTAGCTTTTTGATTCACGCTACCGAAGATAAAGATCGTGTGATCAATCTGATATCCTCAATTTTACTTGTTGATAAACATGAATTTGAGTCAGAAAACCTCCTAGGTCATTGGGGGAATGAAATCGCGATGATTAAATGTAAACTAAAGGGAAAATTCGCAAATCACTTAGCGAGCACTATTCTCAACTCCCTTGATACTTATGATCGAAAGAAAATGCTATACTCGTTAGATGATTACGTTGACGACAAAGGGACATTGCATCTCCGTCTTGATAAGCAGAGGATCTGTGAAAGCAAAATTCAGCTATCAGATATTGATTCCATCAAGATAAAATTTAAACCGAGGCTATTTTTTAGTAGATTTAAGCAAGATTACGTTTTAGAATTTAGGAGGCTTTTAGGTTCGAACGATTAGATCTCCATGTATTAGTTCCCGATCTTCAACCGGTTCTAAGGTTTAAGGATCTGCTCGGACTGAAAAAAATTGGTGCTGAATTTGGTACTGATATTAGTAACAATACTGATGGTGTGGGAGTGAATGTTATACGTCTGTTGAAGAATAAACCTTTAGCATCTACTACATTTCCTTACTTGGTTGCTTCAGGTGACTACCATGATTTAGCTTCGAAAGACGTGGATCTAGTAGAGATAACTAATATTGGTCAGCATTTTTATGAAATACTGAACCATACCCATTCAAAAAAACTAGGTATTGAGATTGCTATTAGCAAGCTACGCGCTACCGACGATCAAAAGCTTGCTAGGAATGTAGCGCTTATCAAGTCAATTCACAGTTTCACAGAGAAGCACGGTAATCAGCTAGTTCTCACTAGTGGTGCCTCTTCGGTATTCGAAATGGTATCAGGAAGATGTTTCGATGCTTTACTCAATTTATGTGATATTAAGCCTGAGACATATTGGATTAGTTTGAATAAATGGTTAGAATATAAGATTAGCATGAGATGTTATGCCAGTGACACTTAAGAGAAGATACAAACGTAGATATATATTGGTATTATGTCGTTCCTCTTCCGAGGAGCTTTTATCAGTCACAAGACGTAAGGCGGTAAACATGTTTGGCTACGTCTTAGCTCAAAAAGCTTACCTAAGACTAATTGATAAGATTGGGCCTGATTTACACGTGATTCGATGCAGGTCACAGTTTTTGGGCGAGGTATTATGTGCACTTGCGTTGATCGGTACTGAACATTCAGCGGTGGTCCTAGACGTATCTGGGACAGTAAGAAGTTTGAGGTCTCGTGCCGCAATTAAGAAAACTGTTCTTGAAACCGTCTTAGGTACTAGTAGCTAAGTCCTAAGTTGCACCTTTTGGAAATAATTACCTCACTCTACTCCCGGTCAATCTCATCCACTCGTACGCCAAATTGCAAATACGTAAGACTGGGGTGTTATGACCCATCCAATAGATGAAACTTGTATCCCGCGGGCAGGATTTGCTCCAAAAATGCATTTGAGCACTATTGATTGAGCCTGCGACTCTTCGGTTACTGCTAACTTGTTAGCCCGATAGGCTGCTTCACGTGGTCAGCACCAACTTTTGCCGACATCTACAGCCGAAAGCTCTACCAGGCTGAGCTACCGCGGGATAATCCAATCGTCAAGTTCATGATATATAATTGTGATGCCGCTTGGTTCCTTTATCAATCTTACATAATCTCTTATATTGAATGTTGATAAGTGAATCGGGAATCCATTTTAGATTGAGGCGTGACTTCAAGAAAATCTCTCGTTTATCTGTCTAAGAAAATCCATCGCAATATACGTGATTACTCTATCCGATCCAGCGCGCTTGACTGAGATCAGCGACTCTATTAACTCGTCAAATCCGTCATGCATTTGTCCTCCCATTTTCTCTCCACACAGAAGCATCAAATATTCTCCCGAAACCACTTGAACCACCAATGGCACATCAATCATTTTTTTGATTTCATACACCAAATCTAGATACCATAAAGTCGGTTTAATCATCACCATATTTGCACCTTCACTGATATCCTGCCCAATTTCTCGAATGGCTTCTCTCCTATTGGAATATGCCACCTGATAAGCTGATTTGTCAAGAGCCAGATCGCGAGACCTACTCCTTGCGAAGGCAACTGATCTAAACGGACCATACAACGAGGACGCATGTTTTGCTGAGTAGGACATTATTTTCACGGCTCCAAACCCACCAGAATCAAGGGACTTCCTAATCGAATATACCTGTCCATCCATCATGGAAGACGGCGCAACGCAATCGGCACCACTTTCTGCATGACTAATTGCTATCTTGTCGAGTAGGGAAAGCGATTTGAGATTATCAATGTTATCATAATTGTTGTCCCAAATCCCACAGTGTCCTGAGAAATTATACTGACATACACAGACATCAGTAATTACATTAACAGCCGAACCAATCTCCCGTTTAATCTCTTTTGTTGCTACCTGAACTGCGCCAGATTTGTCAGCAGCGGAAGTTCCGTTTTGATCTCTTTTAAAAGGCAGTCCAAATAAGAGGACATCCGTGATTCCATATCTAATAAGATCATTCACAAGTAAACTGATCTCGTCATCCGAAGAGGCCAGGATCTGACC
>JAATVP010000143.1 GCA_014523625.1 Nitrososphaerales archaeon TH5896 | reverse complement strand
GTCGTATGATAATTCTTTTCGTTGATAATATAGCTGGTGCTTGTCGTTGTTGATATTCTTGCTGAATTTGTAAGCTTCCATCATGATTCATCATAAGTCCCTGTGAATAGGGTTAATCTTCTTTGATGTGTATAATAGTACCTGTTGGATCCGATATGCCGACTGGTTACGGCAGCAGCATAGAAGCGCTACACGACTTGCAGAGCTCAAACGACATAACCGATATAACTACGAGTTTAGCAGTTCTACAGAACGGAATAGAATATTCATTTGTAGAAGTCACCTGCAGTGACGGCGTACAATACGGTCTACAGGCATATGGAAATGAAGCTTTAGCTTTAAATAAAGCAGCTCATGAAATTATCCCCACAGAACAGAGAATTACCTGAGATGCTTGTATTATAGTAAATCTATGCTACTGCATCTATTTTCTAAGCAAAAGAATTGGTTCTGCCATTAACCATTTATCCCCATGAACGAATAATTCGGATACTGAAATTGATTGAAGAGAAACAGAATGGATGCTGCATTTCTTGTAAACAACGGATAACGAATGATCATGTCGTGGTTAGTACTGGACGACCAAGACATTATTACCATAGAGATTGCGCTATCAAACATCATATAATCTAGTAATCATTATTCACGCTTAAGCATGGCAAACAAGTAATACAATTTGAGCTCTTATTGATCTTTGAATCTGTTACCATGCCTATCTATCATGTACTTTCTCAAGTGTTACTAGTTTGACCTGTTTAAACAAACATGGTTTTATCAACTTTTCACTTGTTGTCTTGATTTTACATGCAGTGAAATGCCAGGCAACTTCCAAGGATAAATATGTCAATGTGAATCCAATTGCCACGTATGCGAGACCTACAACAGGTTCTATTCCCATATTCGTCAAATATAGAGCTATATTAATTAAGAGGCTTAAAGCCAGGACATGAATTCTACTGTTTCAAATTGAATTTTGTGGAACTATTATTACTAACATGCGTTTGACACTGCATTCAATGATTCGACAATACTTCTAATCAAACTATGATACAAGAAGAATTAAGGGACATCCTCTTGATAATAGATGTGATATTCGAACTGCAATGCATTTTCATACAAATGCGCTGCGCTGTCATGGAGGAAACAATGAAACATACCATGAAAGCCAGGCGGGAGGTGATTGTAATTAGATGACATTAATTATAAAATCCGCTAGACATGATGAAGCGACGCTAGTAGATAAAGAAATTTATCATAAGTTAAATAATGGCTTAAAGGTTCTCATAATTCTCATTAGTTGTTTAGGAGCTTATACAGTTATCATGATTTCTGAACTGTATGGACCAACCATTTTCATAACCCCATTCTCTTCTAAAGAAACAGTAACGTCTACATCAGATATAGATCTCGGAAGTGTAAATGGCATTGTAATTGGTTCAGATGGTTCACCAGTAAATGGTGTCTCAGTAGTTATTTACAAACAAATGGGACTAATAGATTCAGCAGTCAAGAACGCAGGCTACTCTAGTTCATTGGTAACCAACTCTGATGGTTCTTACGTATTCACAGGCGTACCGTCGGGAGTGTATAAATTCGAAGTGACATATCCAGATAATACTGTTCAAAAGATAGATAACTATGCAGTATGGCCTAGCTCAAGTTCTTCATATGACATAAAAGCGAATCTCTTGCAAACCGAGTAGTCAGATAAAGTGGTTAGAATGGCAAATCTCAAAGCCATCGTGGTGATTGTTTTTGCATTAGCTAGTCTTATGATTGGAAGTAGTAGCGACCTGGTCGAACAAGTCGTGGAGGCTCAAAATAAGACTAAGAATAACGATACCAATGAGGGCAGTATGAACGAATCAGGCTCAATATCTAATCTTCAAATACCTATTCGTCCACCTTTCGCCTAACTTACTATTTCTTGAATGATTCTATCACCTTTTTATTAAGTCATCATCATTGCTAGGGACACCGATGCTATTCAGTAGCCCAATCTAACTGAAAATCTTTATCGTTCAGGAACAGTTACACTGCTTTGGTTAGGTTAAACTTTAGACACATTTAATACTACTCAGCCTCTCAGTATTCTAGTCGATTTATTCGTCTGACCTAAAAGGGTCGGTCTTGGCTTTTCATATTGTTGTTGTTTGTAAAAATATGTCTTTAATTTATGTTTTGCATAGTCATTATTTGCAATTTTACACTCATCGTATTAAGTTGATTAAAAGTAACTTTGACTGCTCCTCCCTACTCAATATTGATCGTAGGTTGCTGTACTAGAAGCCTTCCCCAAATTCGGGATGAGCATACATTTACATATAAACATTGAATGATATGCACAGTGCACAACCGTGAGCCAGAAAATAGAGAGAATCTCATTCAGGATCATTGGAATGTATTGTATTACTTGTAAACCCATTGTAGAAAAGCAACTTAAAGATGAGAAAGCAATACAGAGAATCGATATTGATTATATGACTGATAGCGTTATAGTAGAATTTAATTCATCGCTAATAACTAGAGAGGAGATAAAAAATAGATTAGAAAAGTCCGGCTACAAATTTGTAAGGACAACTTCAGCATCATCATAAGCGGCAGTGAATATCTTTTTTGCAGTTTTCAATTTTTTGTATTACCACTATCTGTTGTTGTCTCTAGATGCTTTGATGTATTGGATCAACTTCTTTCAAATCGGCAGTAGCATCTATTTCTTTTCCTTTGCTTACATTCTTCATTGCAAACCTTGGCTTATATCTTCCAAGCAGTATTGAGTTTCCTACCACAGTCACAGAACTCATTGCCATTGCTACCCCAGCTAACATAGGTAGCCATCCAAATATCCCAACACCTAGAAATGGCACCAACACACCTCCAGCTATCGGAATCAATCCAGCGTTGTAAGCAAATGCCCAAAATAGATTTTGTTTTATTTTGGATACGGTCTTCCTTCCGAGATCAAGTGCTGTAATTACATCCCTTATATCATCCTTGATCAATATAATACCACCTGTTTCCTTGGCGACGTCTGTTCCGGAACCTATTGCAATACCTAAATCAGCTCTGGCAAGAGCTGGTGCATCATTGATTCCATCACCAACCATCGCCACCATTTTTCCTTCGTCTTTTAGTTTAGAAATTACTTGTTCTTTTTCATGTGGTAATACTTGAGCAATAACTCTTTCAATTCCAAGTTTAGTGGCAACCGCATCGGCTGTTCTCTGATTGTCCCCTGTGAGCATTATCACCTCCATCCCCATAGACTTCAGTGAATCGATCGCTTCTTTAGCATTCTCTTTAATAGTATCTGAAATACCAATGATTCCTGCAAACCTGCTGTCGATTGCAATTAGAATTGCTGTTTTTCCTTCACTTTCAAGATTTTTGAGCTTCAAATCTGTAGTTTCGGTAACAGGGAAATTGCTATCTTCCATTAACTTTCTATTTCCAATAAGTATAACGTGATCTTTGTATCTAGACATAAGACCATGGCCCGACACTGCTTCAAATGAATCTGGATTCGATACCAAGATGCCTTTTTCATTTGCGTAATTTACAACTGCTTGACCTAATGGATGCTCTGATCCTGACTCTGCGATTGCGGCAAGCCTCAGGATTTCGCTTTCGCCTATATTGTCAGACAGCACCAATATGTCAGTTACAGATGGCTTACCTCTTGTCAAGGTCCCAGTTTTATCAAATACTATTATCTTTACTTTGTTTGCTATTTCCAGATATTCTCCTCCTTTAAACAGGATACCATTTTCAGCACCCTTTCCTGCACCCATCATCAATGCAGCTGGCGTTGCGATACCCAGTGCACATGGGCATGCAATGATTATCACAGATACAAACGCCAAAAGTGAAAAAGTGATACCTATATCACCAATAAAGTACCATCCTAATCCTACTCCAATTGCAACTGCTAGTACTGCCGGTACGAAATATTTGGCTACTTGATCCACTAATCTTTGAATCTGGGCTTTTCCTGTCCTAGCTTCTTCCACAAGTTCAATGATTTTGGAAAGCACAGTATCTTGTCCCACTTTTAAGGCTTTCACCCGTAGCAGACCGCTCTTGTTTATTGTAGCCCCAATGACTTGATCGTTCTTTTTCTTATCAACTGGTATACTTTCGCCAGTTACAGCTGATTCATCAATAGATGACGATCCATCTATTACGATCCCATCTGTTGGTATCCTCTCTCCAGGTCTTATGATCATAACATCTCCTTCTAGCACCTGCTCTATCGGAGTTTCAACTTCTACTTCTGTATTTCCTTCCTTCCTTATGATCCTGGCCATCTTCGGTTGAAGATCCAACAATTTTCTTACAGCATCAGAGGCCTTCTCCTTTGTTCTCGTTTCAAGCAATCTCCCAATTAGTATCAAAGTGATAATAATTGCTGCAGTTTCAAAATACACTGATTCAAATGGGAAATATCCAGGAGCTACTGTGACTACTGCACTATATAGATAAGCAGCAGTTGTGCCTATTGCAATAAGCGTATCCATATTGGACGCTTTAGCCTTTATTCCATCCCATAATCCTCTATAGAAGCGCAAACCAATCCAGAATTGTAATGGAGTAGCAAGTGCTAGCATTACATAATTAGTATAATTCATAATCTCCATTGGAAATAGATGGCTAAACTGTAATGGAAACATGTGAGGTAAGCTTAAGAATACTATCGGTATGGTTAGCGCAACACTCATGGCAACATATAGCTTGAGCTTCCGTAGTTCCTTTTCAGGCTCAATGAACTCGTTCAAGCATTGTGTACTGCAAAAATAGTATATTCTGCCATTCTTGTTATATTGTATCGTGTCAGGTTTCTCTTCAACATACATTCCGCATACCGGGTCTTTTGCCATGTTCGCTCCCCTCTACCTATTAAATAGAATAACAGATGTATAAGTGTGGACCTTTACATATGTAAAAATATAATAGACTATTTTCCAATAATTGCAATGTTATAGATGCCTTTTCAGTTAGACGAGTATGATGTATCCATACTTCAGGCATTGATAAAAAATGGACGCAAGTCATTTCGTGAAATTTCCAGAGAAACAGGTATTACGACACCGACTGTTAAAGCTAGGTTTGAGAGACTGGTTAACGTAGGATTCATAAAATCTGTTTCTCCAATTTTTGACTTTGGAATTGTGGATGGGGATATTATGAAGGCGGCTCTTGAAAATGAGAATAAGAGACACAAAGGAATTGAAAATGAAAAAGAAAAGCAATACAGTGTACAGTACATGCAACGTCAACTTAAAGATGCAAGATCCAGAATAAAGAAAGGGCTGAGAATTAACTTGGATTGTGAATTTTGTAAGGGGCCAATTACAAGCAACCCTCATGTTTTCAGGTTTGCAAATTTTGAACGATTCTTTTGTTGTACTGTATGCATGTCGAGCTACAAACTAAAATATGCTGGAAGGATAGAATCAATCAAAAGAAAGTACGAAGGAAAGGATTTCTGATTTTGTAAGGATGCATCAAGGATTGAGGCACGATTTGATATTGTTGCGTTGTCGGTAGTGTTGACGGTTGTTCCTTCATAGAAAAAGTCGTCATTTGGAGCAGTGGCATTTCCTTGAGAAATAGTGAACCAGATTTCAACTACAATATGATCTCCGTTCTGAGTTGATCCAACAGAAGAGCCTGAATAGGTAACATGATAAGCAGCTATAATATTAGCTGAAGCCTTATCAACTGTTGCAGCAGTAGTTCCATTGAATATAGTACCAACGACTCAGAACCAGGCCTCAGTACATAAACATTGATTGGAACACCTACGTTAATACCAGATACAGGAAAGTTAGCATTAGCATTATTCTCTCTAGCCGCTAAGTTGTAAGCCCATGTATTTGCTGCAATAGAAGATTGTTTAATTCTATGAGAAACAAAACGACAAAAGTAATAATCGTTAGTTGACGTACTGTTAAGTGGGGATAATCTGAGCTGTACTTGAGGACCTGCACCAGTGTCACTGTCCATTGAACGATTGATAGTTAGAGCTTCAGCATCTTTGTCAGATGTTAAACTAGATTGTTTAGCAGTTGGAAGATTAGAATAAGGAGATAATGCTTCATGAAAATAAAATCTAGAAGCCACTGCACTCTGACTAAAGTATATAGTCAGAGTACGATAAAAAAAGGGAGTTTAGCTAGCCGTCAGCACCATCAGCACCATTCTGACCAACACTTGTTCCGTCTTAACCATTTCCGTCAGTGCCATCAGTACCGTCGGTTGTACCAACCGCATCGCCACCATCACTACCAGTCCCAGAACCACCGTCAGTACCTATTCCTATTTGTCCGCTAACACTGTCTCCATCTGTTCCGTCAGTACCGGTTACGGTTTCTGTTTGTCCACTAGTACTAGTTCCAGTGTTCGTGTTTCCTGAACCCCCATTATCGTTCTGTGTTTGACCGATAACATCTGTCCCACTATTCGAGCTTGAACTTGAGCTAGACCAACTCGACCAACTTCTTTTCTTACCGGCTTGTACGTCTTCAGCACTAACTGCTAATGATGTTATCATAGTTACTGCGAGCACTGCAATTACCAGGCTTACGCCAATTTTCATTGTTCTTTCCATTAATTATGCATACATACAATCTTATATAATAAGATTAATACACAATGAACCAAAGTAAGATATATGTAGGTTAGACTTCTCGATAGACATTCTGTTATAAGTACACACAAGCTTATATAATATGATTAATACACAATGAACCAAAATAAGATATATACAGTTTCATTCTCCATTATGTGCATACACAAATATATACAGTGATATTAATACACAACGTACCAAAGTAAGATATATATGTATTAAAGTTCTAACTATAGCTAGTAGTCAAGCGGCTTAGTGTTCATTTACCTCAATAAATGAGATTCTCCGTTTGCTCTACACGCAGCTGGTGGGACGGCTTTGTACCATCAGCATGTGTGTTTGAAAGATTTGGGAAATGTTGTTTCATTCACGCATCTATCTATCGGTTTCTAAAGCCAAAATAATCCAGATCGTGAAGCAGTTCTTTGGCGTTACCTAATCACCTTACTTACTTAATACAGAAAGTATCCCCCAAAAAGGGAACGCAAATCGATGTTGACTCATTCAAAGGTTGAAGAGATGGTACAGTATTTGCTTAGCTCATCTGCATTCTTGGCTGAAAATGGAATGGAATAACCTGTTTGTATGATATCTATTTCTAATGTTTAGGAATTCTAACTTATCGACGATATGTAGATCACATCTACAACATGACAGACATTTAGCTATTACATGTTTATCATGTTAGGCCTATTCTCCCAGCTCCATACCCATAGCACAATTATGTCACATACCCAGAATTTGATTATTTGATTTTTCCTCTCACCTATCATTCACCAGACCAAAGAATGAGATGTTCACATACAATCTAACGTGTTTCAATTTTCTTTCTCAGGAATATTGATTTGTTTATGAAGAAGTATTTTGTCATTAGTTCACATATCATCACCTTACGGTAAGAACAAGATTAAGAGTAAGAAAAAAGAAAGTAAAGTTGATTGTTCCGTCATAGAAAAAGTCGTCATTGACATCATCTCTATTCTGGGTACTTCCAACACAAATCCCTGAAAAGGTGACATGATAAACTGCTTCTATTCCTGTTACTGCCTCATCTACTGTTGCCGCTGTTGTACTGTTATATACTATTCCTAAAACGCCGCTTCCAGTTCGCCATACCTAGACGTTAATTGGGACTCCTACATTAGTACCGTTGACAGGGGAGTTCACATTTGCGGTATTCTCTCTAGCTGCAAAATTATAAGTCCATGTATTCGCAGTAATAGAGCTCTGGATTACTCTATGAGAAACAAAACGGGTAAAATAAAAATCATTTGCTGCTGTGATAACGCGTAATGATAATAGTCTAAGCATAACCTGACCGGTACCAATATCATAATCCATACTCCGCCTATATTCATTTATCGGTTTTCTAAAGTCAAAATAATCCAGATCGAAGTTCTTTGGCGTTACCTAATCACTCCACTTACTTAATACAGGAAGGACCCCCTAAAATGGGAACGCAAATTGATGTTAATATATTCAAAGATTGGAGAGATGGTACAGTATTTGCTTAGCTCATATGCATTCTTGGCTGAAAATGGAATGGAATAACCGGTTTGTATGATATCTATTTCTAACATTAAGGATCCAATATTTGCCATACTACAACGGCGAGTTTAAATCTTTATCATGCTGATAGAGAAAGGCATGAGTGAGAAAGATAGCAATAACACACAACTGAGTTTTCCTGTAAGCGAATCGAGGGATCATGTTCAAGGACCTGCAACCTCTGCCGTAACTTTGGTAGAATACGGGGATTATGAGTGTCCCTATTGTGCTCAAGCCTATTTGATAATAAAGGAAGTCCAAGAGCGATTAGGAAGCAAAGTAAGGTTCGTATTCCGAAACTTTCCACTGACTAAACTTCGCCCGCATGCATATCAATCTGCGTTGGCAGTGGAATCTGCAGCAGCTCAAGGAAAGTTCTGGGAAATGTACGATTTTTTATTCAAACATGGACAAAGCCTTACCGACGATAATTTAAGACTATCTGCGGCCAAGCTCGGATTAAACGTGAACAAGTTTGATCTTGAATTCCGTGATCGAACCTATAGCAGACATGTGGATGAAGACATACAAAGTGGTGAAGAAAGCGGTGTGACAAAGACACCAACTTTCTTTATCAATGGAGATCGTTATGACGACTCATGGGACCTTGATAATCTTCTCAGTGCACTTGACGAGGCCAGCGTATTCAGTTGGAGAAAAACTAATCAATAATTCAGTGTAGTTGTGCATGGAGCTAGCTAAAAAGGTTGATTGAGTCAATTCAATTATGTCTGACAAGACAAAGAGATTATTGGTGCTGCAGAACACGGTAAGTCGTATCAGTGGCTTGTATTCGAAGACCACGAGTTCAGTTAACATAGCAATCGATTGATTTAGGTAATTCCATGATGATGAGTGGGATCGATTACTATTTGGCGAATACCTGCGTCTGCTATCTAAGCTATCAACTGATTTCAGTCCCCTCAACGACTGTATCTAATATTCTGAGGTAGCGAACAAGATCATTTTAAACCACTTCCTCTCTCTCCGTTACTCTGACTTTCAAATAAGTAAACACCTCCTAGAATTCTCTTTATGCTAAATATTGATGATTATGAAGGATTCGAAAAGGCGACGATAAAGTATGACAGTTGTAACCTGCCTACACATAGATCGTTCCGATCCAACATTATGTTGCTTAAAGCAAGTTTGTTAATTAGAGATTGTGTAGAGCGTGTTTACTGAAGGGCGGTGAACGCATGCGTGATTCTAAGGAAGAAAGCCTCCCAATGCCAGAACTGCAAAGACAATCTCTAACTGCGCCAAAGCAATCATTGTATGACACTGCTTCCAGGTCTAGTTGACCTTTAACATGCTAACACTAGGATGAATGGCGCCTGACTATTCCTATACTCCTGCATTTCCTTTTGCGCTAGTGATATCACGAAGTGGTTGGTACATTTTAACTAGTAGCATTCATCAAATACTCTAATCAAATGTTAGATAGAACAAATATTACGTTTCTTTCTCAGAAGTTTTTAGGTCATGTTTGTGTAATATTTTATTAATACAAATGAAACTGAAATTAGCCGTGGCAGTTATGGCTATATTGTCATCCATCGTTATGGTCAGTACACTTGTCGTACCAGGCAACATAGATGCAAGGGCAAGTGGAAATAATGGTGGTGAGGCTGGATCCTCTGGTGAATCTGGATTCTATACCGCCGTATGTGGTCCAGATCCAACACATGCATGTCAATCGCCTGCAGAACAATAGCTCATATGAGGTGAAGAACAAACCTCAAGCTTCTTTTTGTCCGCCCCAGAAGAGTAACGATGGCAAATGGTATAGTAAACACAAACATGTGATTTTGTAAAAACTATATGGTATCCAACAATATTTTATTGTAAATAAATAGTATATACTTATAAGATGTATATCCTGTGAGTATATATCGTACTGGACGTTCGAAAGTTTGACATAGTGAGTAGAATGTTATCTAATCAAAGTAGGATTAAAAGAACATGAAAAATGTAACAATAAATCGACTGATACCTTTGATTGCAGTAGCAGCACTTGTAGCAGTCATGGCAGCCTCTGCACTAACGATGACTCAGCAAGCATATGCAAACCCTTGTAGCATAACTGATATTGGTGAGGACAAAACAGTAACAGATGAAGGCGCTCAAGGCGCTGATACCTCAGGGAATATAAACTGTTCCTTCGAAGATGATGTAATCACCTTTGACCCTACATATACAGGACCCGATCCAAATCCAGGACCCGATCCAAATCCAGGACCCGATCCAAATCCAGGACCCGATCCAAATCCAGGACCCGATCCAAATCCAGGACCCGATCCAAATCCAACTCCATGCTACAAAAAGCATT
>JAATVP010000142.1 GCA_014523625.1 Nitrososphaerales archaeon TH5896 | reverse complement strand
TAGATGGACCGGGTGGGATTCGAACCCACGACCTCGGCAATGCCAATGCCGTATCCTACCAGACTAGACGACCGGCCCTATCTAGAGTCACAATATCCTCGATATTAATACGTTTGACAGCAGTTAACGATATTATATCGCACTTTATACTCTGTACTGGTTTAGGGTGGCGCCGGAACAATCTGTAGGAGCGGTAATAAAATACTGGTCACCAAATGGGGAAAGAGGGACAAACTCTGAGTTTTTGCTATTGCGAAATAGGAGGGGTTTCTGGGGTTTCCCGCAAGGACATAAGGAAAGGGGAGAGACTGAACTACAGACGTTGATTAGGGAAGTAACAGAAGAAACTGGAATCAGGTCAATCGACATTCAATCCTATATCGGAAAGATTAGCTATTCCTTTTTCAGAGGTGATGGAATGAAGTCGGAAAAGGAAGTGATTTTTTATTTTGCAACTACTAATACAAAAAATGTTAGAATTTCTGATGAGCACGCTGGCTATAAATGGGCTTCCTATCTCGATGCATTGTTAATGCTTGGTCACAGACAACTTAAATCAATATTGTCGAGAGGTCATCGAAAAGGGCTCTATTGAATTTTCGACAATGACTTGTATCTGATACAATATTAGTATGAATTTTAGTATATCGGAATAGATTTATATCAATGTTCAGAGGGAATAAGGAGGAACGTTTAGATCATGGCTAACGGTAAGCGAGTTGTACTGACTGCAGATAGGAGTCTTATGACCAATTATAGAGGCAATTTCCTTTATGGTTTTATCGCCTGCGGCCCATATGAATTAGTTCCTGAGTTTGTGTTCGATAAACTCTTCTGTCCCAGTGTCGAAACTGATAAGGAAACAGGGGGAGTCAAGGTCGCTCAATGTGGATTGAGGAGGGTAGAGGCTGCTTTGCTCAAAGAGTACAAGTCTGAAGACATCTTTATAGCTCACCCAGAGATGCTCGAAAAGTGTGTTGGGCCTGAAACCAAAGTAATCGGAATAAATGTAATGGATCCTCTAGGAATGGCCCCTGTAACAACTACAATGTCCCCCGAAAAACTTTCTTATGTTGCCATGAAATTTAAGAAATTGTGTGCCTCCATAATCCAACTCAAGAAGAAATATGGGTTCAAAGTTGTTGTTGGAGGGAACGGCGCATGGGAGTTAGCCAAGCCAGATCGAATGAAAATTCATGGTATTGATACTGTAGTTATAGGCGAGGCGGATGAATTGGCACTTGACCTTTTTCATGATCTAGAATCTGGCGATGCACCAGAGTTACTTCACACATTTGTAAGAAGAATTGAGAATATTCCGAACATTCGTGGACCAACAATAAATTCACTAATTGAGGCAATGAGAGGTTGTGGTAGGGGGTGCGATTTTTGCGATGTCAATAAGCGTTCAAAAAAAGACATTCCACTTGAAAGGTTGCAGGAAGAGGCTAAGATTAACTTGAGATACGGTTTTGACTCGATATGGCTTCAATCAGATGAGATGCTTCTTTATGGCTGTGATAACAAGGACTTTGTTCCCAATTCTGATGCTATAATCGACTTATGGTCTGGGCTCAAATCTGTAGGTGCAAATTTCATAGGCACTACGCATATGACTCTGTCAGCGGTAGCGAGCTCGCCCGATCTTATCACAAAATTATCGCATATCAACGGAATGGAGAGTAGCGGACGATGGTTGGCTACCAACCTAGGTGTCGAAACAGTTGCACCGAGAATGGTAAAGAAACATCTTGGCGTTAAAACAAAACCTTATCAGGCTGATGAATGGGGTGCAGTAGTGAGACAGGGCGTCAAGATTTTGAACCAAAACCACTGGTTTCCGGCATTGACCCTCATCATAGGGTGGCCAGATGAAACTCCCGACGAAACTCAGTACACCATCGATCTGATTGATGACTTCCGAGAAACTAATATGCGTGGACTTGTTGCGCCGTTACTATACCAGGACTTTTCAGAGAGGAATTCTATGCATTTTGGGAATCTAAATGAAGCACAATTTGCTCTATTTTGGAGATGCTGGCAACACAACCTGTGGGTAATAAATGACATCATACCAATCATAATAAGGAACAAGACATACGGTCCCCTCATGAAAATTTTCATGGCGACACTGATAAAAGCCGGAACATGGGCGATAATGAGGTATTTGAGAGGATTATCGAAGAATCTTTTTGATGGAAGACCACCAGAAGAAATTGTCTCCAAGTATTCGAGAAGAAAATCTGTTACCGCGTCTCTACCTCCAAAGCTTTAACAATCTGTAGTATCAGAAATAATTAGCCTCGTACTTTAAGAAAGACCTGTTTCTTGTGGACTAGACGGACGGGAGAGGGCTGACAAAAAAATCTAGGTTTTGTTTGACTCGAGTACAGTTATAGCTTCATCTGCTATTGTAGCCCTGGTCGGAGTCAATATAACAAAATAATTCTTGTCAGCTCGTTCAACAGAACTTACTTGCTTGTATTTCTTTGTTGAGACATCGAATTCTAACATTCCAGGATCTAAATTTCCTTTAGTATAAACCATCATTAAGACTTCGCCTGAAATAGGACTTAAAGGAACTATTGAGAAAATGTATCCTTTGTACGAACTTACTGGCAAAATCTGTTTCATGTACGGGGCTACTGATACCAAGTACATGAACACTTCTTCAACGGAAGTGAATTCCTCGAATTCAAATTTCATGTCGTTGTTCTAAGCATATACGGATATAAAGGCTTTAGTGAAAGTATCTGTCTATCCATATGACTCGAATTTAACGTCATAACTGCCATCTTTTCTCTTCTGACGGTCGGTAACAAAACCCTTAGGTACCAGATAATCGAGTGCACCATCAACGGTACCTTGCCAACCACACACGTAAAAACATGTATTGTCGGGAGTTATTTTCTCACCCACTAATTCCTCCAATGGAGACTTGTCCGTTCCCGCTTTTGGTCTTAAAAATGATTCTACCCTACCTTTCTGCCCACCCCATGTTCTATTGAACCATTCCTGAGGCCGGCTGATACTGGCTCTATATCGGAAATTCCACTTATCTCTACCACCCTCGATACTTTCATCTTCGAGTTGGGTTAAGAGTTCTCTGTAACTCAATTCGTCTACATAACTAGCGCCATGAAGGACCACGATCTCCCTCTTACTATTAGTGGACTTTAGATGTAGTGAATAGGCTATAAATGGGGCCAACCCCGTCCCTCCACCAATTAGCACCATCCTCCTTTGATCAGGTGTCCCATCTGGCTTCGTTTGATTGATTGTGAATATACCAGTGGGCTTCACCCAACTAATTTCATCTCCTTCCTTTATATTGAAGATTTCAGTCGTGAGCCTTCCGGGGACTGGCTTTCGTACCCAGCGAATGAGCAGTTCAAAATTGCTTTTCTGCTCTGGTGGTGAAGCTATTGAATATGCCCTGCGGATCACTTTACCTTCTCGAGGTATATGTGTCCCAACAGTAAGGAACTGACCTGCCTTGAAGTCAGGTACTTGACCTTCATTTGGAGTTATTCGTAAAATCAACAGATCTTCCTTCAAGACCCGAAGGTACGAAATTCTTCCTTTGTTATCAACTACCATGTATTCCTGGAGTTTGGGTATTGTAAATAAACATTGTCCTAAGATATCCAAAAGAGGTGCCACTTTAATGGTAGTTCACAAAACTTGAAACCAAATTCGCATTTGACGTTCATTCTACATTAATATAGCTTACTCGGGGAATCAATTATTGCTATTGTTTTCAAGTTGTGCTGTGCTTCTGGTTCATGAGGTAGAGGATGTTGATTAAGTTTGGTAATGACGCGACACCAGATATTTCGCCTGACGTACAAGAACTTGCAAATCTTATCAATGACCAAAGCTCTGAACAAAAGAAACTCATCATCCAATTCAAATCTTCGATGAACAGATTTGCCTCAGAAAGATCATTGGAATCTTGCCTTGAAGCCTTGAATGTCTGTATGCAACTTACAAATACCCGCCGATGCCTCCTGGAATCTTATCAGCGATATTCAAGACTTTTGGAAGACGAGATTACAAGAATTAGCAAGGACACTAAGCGAGGGAAATAGAAGGATTCCGTTGAATCATCAATAGAATTCCTTTTTTCAGGTGAGCTTCCTAATCTACGGCAGACTTTGCGTCGAGGAATTTTTTCAGATCACCTATGCCAATTCTTTCCTGCTCCATCGAGTCTCTATACCTAACAGTTACAGTATCATCCACTAGCGTCTGCTGGTCGATAGTAAGTGCAAACGGAACTCCAATTTCTTCTAGTCGTCTATAACGTCTACCGATCGAACCTGACTCATCATAGACAGAATCGAAATCTTTCCTTAGTACGGAGTGAATTGTCCTAGACTTCTCGACCATATTGGGTTTCGACATAAGAGGAAGAACTCCAAACAAAATAGGGGCAAGGTAAGGATTCAGCCTCAGGACGACCCGATCATCATGTCTAAAATCTTCACGATAGGAGTGTTCTAGGATACTGTATAGACTTCTGTCAATTCCCATTGACAGTTCGAAAATGTGAGGTAATACCTTAGTCTGATCAGTCGGCTCGACAACCTCAAAGTTATGATTACTAGTCGACGAATGACCTTTTAAGTCATAATCGGCCCTGTAATTACAAGCTACTAGCTCCAACCAACCTATGCTGGTTTCTACCTCAAAATCAAATGCAAGATGAGAATAGAATGCCTTCTCGTCATCAGCTAATCTTCTAAATCTAGTTCTTTTCATGTCGATTCCTGTCTTGCCAT
Source organism: Nitrososphaerales archaeon TH5896 (assembly GCA_014523625.1). Classification (GTDB taxonomy): domain Archaea; phylum Thermoproteota; class Nitrososphaeria; order Nitrososphaerales; family Nitrososphaeraceae; genus TH5896. The sequence continues at coordinate 10,747 of JAATVP010000142.1, read as the reverse complement.
AGAAGTCTGCTAGTAGCGCTAGGTAGTAAGCAATCAGCTTATTTGGTAGTAACCCTTGCTTCAAACAGTCAACGGCAGTGAGGTCTCGATGAAATTTGTCATCAACCAAATTAAGGGTAATATCTCTGACTTCGTCAAATTTGGGCATCTCATCTAGTCGGTCAGGATTGCAAAAAACTTCAATTTCAGCCTGATAAAATTCCCGGAGTCTCAAAAGGCTTTGTCTTGGTGCGATTTCGTTCCTAAAGCTCTTGCCAATCTGAGCAATCCCTAATGGCAGCCTACCTCTCATTGTCTTGAATACCCTTGCGAAATCAACAAAAATTGTTTGGCACGTTTCAGGTCTCAAATACGCTACGTCATTTGAAGACCCGATACCGACCTTGAACATCATGTTGAATCTAGTTACTGGCTTAAATTCTCCTTTGCAATTTTGGCATTGAAGATGATTTTCGCTTATCATTAAATTCAGTACTGTCTCAGAAGTACCCTCTGGAATAAGTTTGCCCAATTTTTCAGAGAGGTATCTGTCTGCCCTAAATATTGAACCACATTTCTTGCATTCTGCGAGTGGATCACTAAAGTTACGCAAATGCCCAGAGGCTTCGAAAACGCTCCTGCTCATTATTTGTGACCCATCGATTTCTATCATGCCGTCTCGCCGTATTAGCTCCCTTCGCCATAGCGCTATGAATTTGTTCTTCATATTAACTCCTACAGGACCGTACTCCCAGAACCCTGCTGGTGCGTCTGGGTAGATCTCGCAACTAGGAAAGTAAAATCCACGTTCAAGTGCAAGTTTCATAATTTGGTCGTAACTAGTCATAGTATTGCTGGACACAAACACATTTAGGTTTTAAATTTGTTGGTAGGTGATTGTGGATTATTAAAGAGGTTTTCCACAATTAGGTACCTGTCTCCATCTATATTTCAATCCTACCTATTTTTTCGAGTAGGAGATACTTTCATGCATATGTCATGAGGGAGATGCTAAATTTTAGGCAGCTTCTTGTATGAATATTGACATATTCCCTATAATGCAGGCGGGTTAACAAGTACGAACTAATTCTTTGCTGCGTCTACATGGGGAGAAAGGTCAAATCCGGAATGTTTTAATAATCGACTAATTAATTGGACCGCTGTTATTTTATAAGCGAAAACGCAATAATAGAGAGCAACTATGAACATTCGACTCGGAAACGCCGACTTGGCCAGGTATCCTTTCCTCAATGAGGCAGCCGAGTATATGAGTCAAACTTACTTTAATCTTGATGATCTCAATCTACCAGAGCTTCGACACATAGTAGAAAGAGCGTCAAACAGGATAAGAAATGAAATAATACATGGCAAGCCAGATTACTCTCTAGAAAGACATGAAGTCGAGATATTGACGTTTCTTGTCGGAATTCTAATCATTAAAGCAATAAATTCCGACAATCTAACCAAAAAGCATTGCCTGTGTGAAGCGCTAAGAGCCGAAAAATTTCTAGTCCATGACTTAAAAATGCAGGGAGAACTTGCCAATAAGAAACTTTTGGTATTTAAGGTTTTTAAAGAGCTGTTAAAAATGGACATACTCCCAAGTCTGAAATATCAATTAATGTTTGAAGTAAAGGTGACAGATTATCTAAAAAGATCTCATCTGTTTCACGAACAAGAATGGAAGCTTATCAACCGACTCGTGCACGACGGCCGAGTGTTTCTCGATCCTGACGAAACCGTGCGCCTAATTAGATCAGAGTTAGCAAATCTCTTATTTGAAAGGATAGGACAGATGAATCCATCTCACATACCTACAACGATTAGAGAACAGGCAAATATTCTTAGGTCGATACTTCCTGTGGCACCTCGTAGACTTGACCATGCCCCATCGGCTTACCCTCCATGTATAAACCACGCTTTGGACCAAATGGCAGCAGGAGAGAATCTGCCACATTCTGCAAGGGTGATGCTCGCCACTTATATGCTTGCTATAGGAAAAAATATTGAAGAGATTGTATCACTTTTCGAAAATGCCCCAGATTATAACGAAAGAATATCTAGGTATCAAGTTGAACATTTGGCAGGAGAAAGGGGGAGTCATGTTCGCTACTTGGTCCCTTCATGTGCAAAGTTACGAAATGATGGACTATGCTTTGCCACGAGCCAATGCGAAGGATTAATAAATCCAGTTCAGTTCGGAAGAGCAGTCAAATCCTATTCAAAGAAAGTAAGCGTCTGATAGGGTTGAAAATTTTGAAACGATCATGATCCTTACCAAGACGGGCGAAGATTTACACTTATTAAAAATAGCATTCAGAGAATTCTATTTCAATCAAGGAAACATGGTAGAGGAACCATCAAAAATACAGAACCGCGAGTTTGGACTAATGGGATTCGATGGAGTGATGAAGAGGCACCTTATGTTTTCTAGTTTGGGGGGATTGGTAGCATCTTTGATATTTGAAACTCCTTCAGATGTATTTGCTTCTAACGCACAATACGACTTCCCGACGCTCCCGATAAGCGAAAAAGGGTGGCGTGGAGCGGAACTAATTTTTGATATCGACCTTAAGGATCTCGACATGAAATGCATTCGGTCTCATTCTTATGCAAGCTGCCTTTCCTGTAGCAGTAGTTACGTCTCTGGTTCTCAGGAAAGTTGTCCAAAATGCGGATCAAATAATATTGCAGAATCAATGCTTCCCTGTGATAGATGTGTCAGTGGACTAAAAAATGAAGTTTTGAAATTGCATAGGTTCCTGACCTCTGACATAGGAATAAGGCCGGAAATGATTGGTACATATTTTTCAGGCAACAACGGTTTTCATGTACATGTCCTAGACGAATCATTCAATGACTTAGATAGCCGGGCTCGAGCAGATTTGGCCGCTTACATACTGGGAGTAGGAATCTTGGCCGATGCGATTGGGGTCACAAAGGATACCCGGAATGATTTTCGGATAAGATTCCCAATAGGAGGATTGGATCATGGTTGGCGAAAAAGAATATCGGATAGACTAGGAATATCTGTATCGTCGCAAAAGAGGCTATCTAATTTGATCAAGGATCTAGGGGGCTTAGAACAATTCAGGAGGAGAGTAGCTGAAATTACTAGAGATATGGGGGTCCGGATTGATTCCCAGGTTACTACTGATGTTCATCGAGTGTTCAGGTTACCAGGAACATTGAATGGCAAGAGTGGGCTTACAAAGATTCTATGTACGGATTTAAATTCATTTGATCCATTTGACGAGTCATGCCAGCTTTCAAATCGCGAAGTAACAGTCAGGGTCACAATCCCAAAGCTGAAACTGCGGCTTAAGGGTGAGAGATTCAATCTAAATGAGGAATTTGTTCGTGTACCCATGTTCCTTGGAGTTTACCTAATATCTAAAGGCCTCGCACACGCAGTACGTTTAGATCCTGGTACAGGTCGATTTATTGTCCCTGCTTCAACTCCTTGAATTGAAAGTCGGAAAACCTCAAGAGCCTTTTGTTATCAAGAAAAATATACGAAATACATTAATCTATCGTAGAATCAAAAATTATAGGATAACAAGTTAGTGACTGATATTATGTTGAGTGACGATCATGATTTGATCCCCATGACAAAATGGCTAGTTGCATTTAGAAATAGAAATTCTCGTGGGTCCAGTGGGATCGTCTGGATTAGGGAATTTCAATGTGGTGGCTACTATGACGCATTCGAGAGGGTACAAGGCTATGCAGAGAAAACTAATACTGAGGTATTGTGGGTCAAGGAGAAAAGAGCATGCGATGAACCACTCGCTTATTCCAATCAACTACCACTTGGGTGCTTTTGTACTTACTGCAATGTTGAGCACAATACTGAATACTCTATACCATGCCAAGAGCTACACTGCAATTCCATCTTGTGTTCCAGAAAGTGTTTCGAATATCACGTGCAGTTGAAACACATGAAATCAGGTCCTCTTAGGAGATTTGCTTTCTAGCTCAGCTAAAGGTTTGAACAGCCTGAGCGTCAGAAGTCTGATACGTTTTGGGTCCTGCCTGAATCTATCCAGGCAGGTCGAGGTATAATTATCAGGGGCTTCGGTTAGAATCTCTTTCACTCCAAAACCCATCTTAACGAAAGCCTCCAGAAGCCATTTGGCCCAAGTATAATATGCAGCGTTTGAAACTGGTTGAAGCAAATCATCAATAATTTCAGTAACTATTTCAAGCGTACCCAATTTCTTTAATTTGAGAAAGATATTCTCGTACAAAGAGATCCAATCATCATGGTAATTACGATCAACATATTCAGGATCTGGAAGTATCATGATTACATTATCGATTGTCTCATTTTCGAAATCCCTAATTCTATTCTCGAAACTATCGTTTATGAGCACTACATTATCAGCGTTGATGCGGCCCGTGGCTTCACTGTAAAGGGCACCATTATTCTCTATGCCAATGAACAGTGTAGGGGCGCTTTGTTCATCATTTGATAATTTAAACAAAAGCCTACCATCGCCCATTCCCAGCTCTAGGACTAATTTCAACGTGTTACTAGTCGTGGGTAATGATAGCAATTAGTGAATATTTCACGGAGGTGGCTGAAGAAGTCCAGAATCGAAGAGCTGTTCCACCAGTTGGAGGACCTCCTTCTCAACCTGCTCCCTGGTCATGCTTAGCTTCTTTGCGAAATCATCGGTCAGCTCGGTTACCGTCTTGTTTCCCTCACAAGAGTTCCAAAAATCAACAATTGCCTGATTGACCATGAACGCCTGATTACTTTCGTTTAGCAAGACCATAGAGCCATCTTCCTGGGGAGTCAGCTTACCAGCCTTAGCAGGTTTATATTTTTCATAGTCGATTTGAAACCGCAATTTGGGCTTCCCAATTCCCAATCTTTGTCTGACCACCGGATTAATCTTGTCGCTTGTCCATGGAGGTTCCCAAACAATTTTCACATCTATATTTCCTATCCCTGTAATTTTTCCTACCGAACGCTTGACGTCACTAACAAGAGTATCATGAAGGGGACAGCCCCGAGTAGTCATAGTCATTTCTATGCCGACATCATTTGTCGAGTGAACCCTCACATTATATATAAGACCAAGATCCACCACGTTAACCGGAATTTCAGGATCCATACACTTTCGCAACGCGTTAAACACCTGTTCATCGGTAACCTTCTGCGAGGACATCTAAGAATTCTTACCAAATACTCGATAAATACTTTGTTCCGCAGAATTCAACATGACCACCTTCTTCTTAATACCGTCTACTTCGTCTAATAATAGTATCAATGCTTCTCTGAAAGGGTGGTTCGAGGAGACCTAATTCGGTTATTATACCAGTGATAAGATTTGGAGGAGTGATATCGAAAGCTGGATTAATGGTATTAATGCCCTTAGGAGCAATAAAGATGTTCTTGATTTTTGTGATTTCCTCAGGCGACCTGTCCTCGATTGTTATTTCAGATATGGAGCTTTTTAGATCAAATGTCGAGACTGGAGCGGCGACATAGAAAGGGATCTTGTGAATGTGGGCCATTATGGCGATCTGGTAGGTACCGATCTTATTATAGACGTGTCCTGTACACAAAATTCTGTCGGCACCTACAATAACCTTGTCAATCATCTTATTTGCCATCACATATCCCACTGCCGTATCAGAAATCAAACGTACATCAAAGTCGTCATGCATTAGTTCAAAAGCTGTTAACCTTGAGCCTTGCATTACCGGTCTGGTTTCCGTAGCAATAACCTTCAAATTTTTTCCATCCTCTCGTGCAGCCCTGAGCACGCCCAAGGCCGTTCCGTACGTTGAAGTTGCAAGTGACCCTGCGTTACAATGCGTCATTACTACGTCTCCATCATGAAACAAATCTGAACCGGTCCTCCCCATTTTTTTATTTGTTAGAATATCATCATTGAGCATTGTTAACGCTTCTCTCTTAACCAATCGCTTTATTTCTTTCACATTCTTGCCGCTTGAAGAAATCTGGAGTATTCTCTTAACTGCCCAGTTGATGTTAACAGCAGTTGGTCTAGTGGATATTAATAGACCACCTGCCCTTTCCAGTTCTGTTTTTAGGTCCTTTTCGGTTTTCGCCTTGCTATTAATGGTCACCAACAACAATGCCAAAGCAGCGCATATGCCTATCGCAGGAGCCCCTCTTACTACTAGAGATTTTATAGCTTTGGCGATCTCACGATGATCAGTACACCTGAGGTAAACTAATTTGTTAGGGAGTTTGGTTTGATCAATGATCTGAACTGCATTTCGTCGCCACTGAACTGTTAGTAATTCCTTTCTATAAAGTGATTTCATCGAATACCCTCTAAATACTCTGCTTCTGAACCTTTATCTGTGAAGTCATATTCTTGCCAACCCCCATTGAAACGAGATTTGATCCAAAGGCGTTTGAGGCGCCAATTATCCCTCTGCCGTCATATACAACTGTATTTCCAACCTCCTCGACACTAATGCTTGAGTATTCGGTATGATCAGCGACTATGATTATCAGATCTGCACCTTTCAAAGACGATGCCAAATTATTGATCAAAATCACACCAGGGTACTTAGCTAGCGCAGAATCACTAACCACCAATGGGTCGTGCACCTGAATATTCTTTACACCCTTCTTAATGAGCTCTTCAATTACTCTGTATGTTGGAGACAGCCTTGTATCTGAAACGCCCCCTCTAAAGGCGAGTCCAAGAAGAGTGACTTTACAGTCTTTGAGATTCTTTGTCTTAGTTTGAGATCTTTGATAAGCATTCAATGCCTCATTTACTGCATATGAAGGCATTCCCTCATTAACCAGACGACTGTACTTCGTGATTAGGGATTCAATCCTCTTTTTTCGAGCAATATCAATGATAAATTGTGGATACACCGGTATACATGCACCACCTACGCCTATGCCGGGTCTGTGAAGATGACAGTATGACTGAGAATTAGCAGCGTTTCTGGCTTCCCAAAAATCTACTCCTATTCTCTCCGAAATCATTGCTAGTTCGTTAGCAAGAGCGATATTCACGTCTCTATAGACTCCTTCAATTAGTTTTTCAAATTCAGCTGTTCTTGGTGATGAAAGTTTTATGACTCCCTTTTTGAAGATTAACTGATATAACGCTGACGCAATATCCGAGCTCTGTGGTCCAGTTCCTGCCACAATTGCTGGGTATCCATCCTCAATATCATGGATGGCCCTACCCTCGTATATCCTCTCTGGGTTGTAAACCAGAAAAAAGTCTCTCTCGCAATCAAGTCGAGAGTTCTCTTCGAGGATTGGTAAGATAATGTCTTCGGTTGTCCCAGGAGGAACGCTCGGCGTTAACGCAACCACGTCGCCAAGCTTAAGACCAACGCCTATGGAAGAGACGACGTTCTCAACAGCTTGAAGATTGGCCTGAGCATTTTCGGCCATCACAGGTACGCAAATCATCTTAAAAAATGAATCCTTTGAGGCAGCTACAGGGTCATCATAGACGGAAAATCGATTCTCTTTGAGTCCTTTCACAAAAGCCTCATTGACATGGGGCTCAGGAATCTGGGTTTTTCCTTCTTTGGCGTATACCCTGACCTTTTCAGATTTATCAATCCCAATAACGGAAGCACCGGCCCTTAACCAAACGGCAGCCAACGGCGCACCTACATGCCCAAGTCCATATACTGCAATTTTCAAATCACCTCTTCTTACTCTAGTCACAAGTTCCTGTAGGTATTTGACTCTGTGGACTGATTGAGCATTTTCATGAGTATTGTCTTCCGATCTTTTACGATCCATCTTGTGACTCCCCATATGGGAAGGATGTAATTAATATCTATCATTCGAGAATGTATAGCCGTCACAACTCACAGTACCTAATTTAATTGGCTGCGATGATTCGACGAATTGTTTGATTATTCTTAAACAATTCACATATTTCTGCAAATCTTATGAAAATCAATTAAACCTCTCGATGCATTTCTGACCTGATTAGGTGGTCTAAAGTTATACTAGGTTAGGAAATAATACTATGTAATAATATTGGCAGTACTTCGTCGTTAGTATGTTTAAATCTTCGGTCGTTCCGAAGCGAATCATTGGATAGAACTTGATTGAACATCGTGATGGAGCTCTTGGAATTCTTTCGCGTTTACCACAACTCTCGTCCTGGATAAACCACAGAATGTATTTTCATTATTATGTACAATTCTCAATCTTCACTCGGAGCTTTAGATTTGAAGGTTTTTATCAAATATGTGCCATCACGAAAAAAGGACCAAAGAGATTCTCCGTCAGAAAAGTATTGCATACGACTTACAATTCACAACCGGATAGTGATACCCATTTCAGAAGTGTCTCTTTCTAGATTTTGTTGCTTTTGGGTACTTTATTTTTTTAGAACAAACTATTCAGGTTACTCGAAAAGATACCTAGCATGATTTAATATGAAAAACTATTCGCAAGAACGATTTGCCTTCATTTTGCCTAATTATTAAGCTCGTCTCAGAAAATACCTTAACTACCTTTGCTTGTTCACAAATTCCTTGACATGATAACAGATTCTATCCATTGTCTGGACAAGCTCTTCATACACACGTAGTTCCTGTTGATGCTTCCATTTTCCATATACACGAACATGATCTTCGAGAGGATCGATATAGATTTCTCCTTCCTCAAGCAATACATTTCGAAGATAACTTTCCAATTGTTGGTCCTTGCTCACTATCTCAGCAATCTTTCCCCCTTCCCAGTCTACACTTACTACATGCTTTTTAGAAAAATGACCGCTCGTGCTAGCCTTGCATTTCGCAACCAACTCAGACGGGTTACTGACACCACCCATCACTATGAAATGCATTTGAAAGTAGTCAAGGGCACCATATGACGGTAGGGTATTGTTCTTGTCACGTGTAGAGATCTCGCCTGATTCGCGCACTAACGACATTTTAAATTCGTTTTCTTATCCACTTTATAAAAACCATTACTTAACAATCCGGAACATACTGTTAATTTTTGGACCTCATCTCAAAATAGACTTTTAAGCTGTCGTCCTAACTAAAGCTTGTAGTCAAGCCTCTTGCATTATGTTGTACAAGACCATTACATACCTTTTCACAAGTTTAGACAGTTGTGAAGCGTCTTGGAATTTTTCAATGTCGTTTGCTAGTGCCATCGTAATTCTACGTGGGAGTTTGAGCTCATCGTCAAGATAGATGAGAAGTGAGTAGTAGAGAGCCTTTAGAAGAGATTGTTGATCGTCCTTCACGAAATTCGGATCTGCCATCATCTTTGAGAGAATAAACGAGAACTTGACAGTTAGAATAACTTTTTCATGCCCTATAAAATTAGAATCATCAAATTTGATTATCTCCATTCTTAGAAGATCTTCAATACTTTCAGCGACATTTTCCACCGTTTCTTCATGATTAGATTCAGACATTGGTTGGGATCAAGGATTTGTTTCATACAACCGTATTAACAATTCTCATGTACTCCTCTATCAAGACAGAATCGACTATGCCTTGAACTACAGATTCCTGACCAGTCGATAGAATGATATCCAAAGCTACAGCACTATAGGGAACATCAAATTGATCGATGATTTCCATTTCTTGGCTATCAATTAGCAGATCCATTTTTGACTGGAGCCGCTTGAAGCCAAGTATCCTACCTATTTTTCTACTCCCAGAGCCACCTGCACGTCCGCCCGCAGACCCAAAGGATTCCTCTACCAACAGTACAAAAACTATGCAATCTTCAGATTTTCTCAAGTCAATGTCAGTTGAAGCTACAACTAGTTTACGAGTAGGAAGTAATATGACTTCTTCAAGTGAACCGTAATTCGTCATGGTTGTCAGGGATCTTATCTCAAATATATTTCAAGTACGGCATTTGTGATTCTTGCTTTAGACGGCGAATTACTATTTCCTCGCAAGTCTATGCTTGTTCAACATCTAAACCCGTGTTATAATGCTTCGTCACCTGACTCTTTAGAGCCAATATCGTACGCTTCATAGACATCGTAAACAAATATCTTGCCGTTTGAGACAGAACCAGTGCCGATCTTTGTAAAGATGTCATCTATTATCGGCTTCACCTTCTGGTTGCTGACAAGGACTTCGACTTTCATTCGAGACCCAAATTCAGGTACATACCGCATTACTCCTCTTCCGACAGCAACAGGCTCTTGCCTAGTGCGGCCGCGGCCTTTGATGTCGTAGAAAGTTAGTCCACCTACATCGTGCTCGCGCATCAGATCGTCCAAATCGCGCAGGCGCTCATGTGGAACTATCAGATCAATTCGTTTCAATTTCCCTTTGGAGTATGCGCCATTTCTTATATAATATTTTTTGAAATAAATAAGGATGTTAAATCTATGAATACTAAGTCAGACTCTTGTCTCCTTCCTCAAGTGTGGCGATATTAACGGCTTGCTCGATACTGGAAAGAAATATAATCCCATCTCCTTGTTCTCCACTCTCTCCGCTTCGCGCGTGTTTTACAATGGTCCTAATTACCAATTCCACCCGATCGTCGGGAACTGCAATTTCAAATTTCATCCGGGGGACAAGATCGTACGACACAGGCTGTCCACGCCACTGCAAATGTAGTTCTCTTTGCCTGCTCCATCCCGAGACCGAAGAAACGGTCATACCTCCAATTCCAATATTGCGCAACTGTTCCTTGACCACGGGCATCCTTTCAGATCTAATGATAGCGTGAAGCATTTTCAAAGAAGGTATTCTTCAATATGTAATTATGCGTTGTATATATACCGTCTTGCACGAATCATTTCAT
>JAATVP010000141.1 GCA_014523625.1 Nitrososphaerales archaeon TH5896 | reverse complement strand
CATTGCTCCACATATGCTCGTTCGGCGTGCTGAGCAATATCTAGGCCAATATCTTCTTCAACCTCAGTGACGCGAAGACCAATTGTCTTGTCTATCACTTTCAGAATAACGATGGTGCCAACAAACGCAAGCGCTGCGGCAACTGCTACCCCGAGGGCTTGGATTGCCAACTGAATTGCATTCCCATAGAGTAACCCGTCAGGACCAGCCGGATTTACAAGTGTCGTTGCAACGAACCCGATAGCAAGTGCCCCAATTATTCCGGTAATGCCGTGTACCGAACTCACGTCGAGCGCATCATCAATTTTCAATCTTTCCTTGATAAGGAGGATGCCAAAATAAGAAGCGAATCCCAGCACAATTCCTAAAAAGAAAGAGCTCTGTGCAGTTATGAAACCTGCAGCTGGAGTTACCCCCGCGAGGCCACATATAGCACCGTTGATTGCTGCCGTTGTAGATGGTTTCTTTGATCTTTTCCAGGACAGCAAAATCCAGACTACTGCGGAAGTCACTGCTCCAATCTGAGTCACAAGGAATGCATTTGCCGCCAAGGAACCTGACGCGAGTGCACTGCCAGCATTAAATCCAAACCAACCTATCCAAAGCAAGGATGCACCAAGTACTGCGAGAGGAATATTATGCGGAACCATGATATCTGGACCAAAATTCTTACGCCGCCCCAAGACAAGTGCTGCTGCGATAGAAGCTAGACCTGCTGATGTATGAATTACAATACCTCCTGCAAAGTCATATACCCCTAAATTGGCCAGCCAGCCCCCACCCCAGACCCAATGTGCGAGAGGGAAATATACCACAAAGCTCCATGCTACGATAAAAATTACGAAGCCACTGAATTTTACACGTTCGGCAAATGCGCCAGTTATGAGAAGAGGAGTTATCACTGCAAACATCATTTGGAACGTCGCAAATGTTACGCCCGGAATAGACGGCGCATAATCCAAAGCACTGTCAAAAGGCACTTCATTGAAGAAAGCCCATTGCAATCCACCAATTATTCCACCTACTGATGGGGAGAATACCAATGTGAATCCTATAAGGAACCATAATACAGAGAGAATTGCTAAACCCGAAAAAGTTTGCATCATCACGGATAAAGAATTTTTGCCTCTGATGAGTCCCGCTTCAAAGAAGCCCAGTGCGGGTGTCATAAGTAGAACCAAGCCCGTAGCAACCATCATCCAAGCAGTATCACCAGTATCTATCGGCACTTCCATGATACATTCGTCCCAAGTATAAAAATTTTTACAAACAGGCATTCTAGCCAGACACCAAGTTTTCACCATTAGTAATACCAACCTTGAAATCCGATAGAATATAGTAGTAATTGTGTCCTCTCTTTTGAAAGAAATTTGAACTTAGGTGCAACAGATAAGAAATACAGAGATGCAGTAAAAAAAGCGCTGAGACATCAGATGGTGAAATATTTTGATCTTTACTGACAACTGGTAATTTGAATATTAATAATATGTCGATCCAATTCACATTCAGATAATCCAAGTCACTCGCAGAAATTAAATGTACATTCTAGCAATGAACGGACCGGCTTTTCCCTTTATTCAGAAGCAATTCATAGATGTATGTGGACTGTAATGTGATACATTACGAACCTAATGTACTTAATTCAAACTCTAATCAGTTTAGACAGAATCCAACTTCAACCGCGTCAATACTGATCTATAGGAGACCTATCAAAATACAACGTAGAAAGTAAAGCACTCTTTTCATTCGAACTTAGTGATTCAGTATTTGCATTTTAATTTTTTATAGACATCTTATAAACCCAAGGTACAATAATAAAAAAACATTTTATAGAGACATGGAGCAATATCACCTAGAATGGTTAAAACAGAATCAATAAACACCCTTAAGATCGGCCAACTTGCTCCACATTTTAAATTGCGGGGAATTGACGGAAAGACATACTCTTTAGAAGGTTTTTCGGAGAGCAAAACATTGTTGGTCGTCTTCATTTGTAACCATTGCCCTTATGTAAAAGCTAGGATTGGCGACCTTGTTCAGCTCCAATCTAAGTTTTCAACTGATGAATTGGCAACATTAGGTATTAATAGTAACGATCCTAATTATGAGAACGAAGGCTTTGATAACATGATCAAATTTGGAAAAGAGTACAAGCTTAATTTCCCATATTTAATTGACGAAACTCAAACTATAGCAAGGTCGTATGGTGCCGTTTGTACCCCAGATCCATTTCTCTTTGATGACAAACGCAGACTCGCATATCATGGACGTATAAGTGATGCAGTCGATCCGCAGATGAGTCCTAAGATTCCCATCGTAGAGAATAATGTTATGAAACTTATTTCAGGAAATTCCATCGAAAAGAAATTCTTTCCGTCAATCGGATGTTCCATTAAGTGGATTAGCTGATAGTATTCAACCCTGATGAATTGATGTATCTCCTTTCACGGATAAGGACTGGAACTAAATACTCGCCTACCCATACTTATATGAGACGCCCTTAACACCACGAGGGTGCCTCCATAAGGTCTCATATGCACAAGTACCACACTCAATGCACCCCTCGTGTTGTAAAATTACATCTCCATTTTCGCTACTGTAACAGCGCGTAGGACATAAAGATACCATCTTTTGCATGAATTCACTTCGAGGTTTTGTAACCTGGATATGCGGCACGGAGTCGTCATCGTAATCCAGTTTCGCGATCCTTTCTTGCAATGATGGAGTATTTGGGATATAGTTACTATCAACGTGCCGGCCTAACCTTTCAGCTATCTCAATAGGAACGTTCACATAGGTATCAACGGATTCAACCATAGGTAATAGGCGGTCGAATCCGAGCATATTTGCAAATCCTACCGCAATGCCTCTTAAGGTGCTGCTGGACATCAACTTGAAAATCATTCCATATCTTGAACCGACTATGTCTTTTGGGATATGCTTGCTGCAATCAAGGAAAATTTTCAAGTACTCCTTGTCAATTTCCTTCATATCTCTTGTATAAGGGCTCTCTTCAACAGATTTTGTATAGAAACTCCCAAGATATTGTTCATCAAAATTGTTCCTATCTAGAGATCGTGCGACAGCGTTAGCTGCCCTTACTGCATCATCTATACCTACATTAAGCCCCTCAATTCTGGGACCAATAAACACTCCACGACCTGCTGCGTCGCCTACGAATAGTACATTTTTATAGTAGGGGGTTTTCATTCTACATCGCTTGCCATCGGGAATCAATCTAGCGCTGTATTCTAATTCTACATAATTATCACCAAATTCACAATTGTATTTTTCTACTAACTCCTTCTCTAGATTGTTGATTCTACCCTCAATCTCTTCCTTTGTCTTAAATTTGCCGCTCTCAATTAGTCGCTTGATTCCATCTCTAGAATAGTAATCAGAACGGAGATTGTTCCATGCCTTTAGTAACTTGACTGCCATGAAATGCTGGCGAATCTCTTCGTCCTTTGAGATCAAGGCTTGATTAGCCTTTCGTGTTGGAACCCTGTCTTTGATGAATTCTGCTACAAATTGATTTCGTATCAAAGCATCGATTAGTCGTGAAGGTTCAACCGGATTCTCCATCATTGAGTCCATGTGATATACTGCGCCAAGAGAAATAGTGTCTCTGTTCGTATACAAAAAACCCCCGCCTATATGATTCATAGTCACATCGCCCGCAAACAAATGCGCGGCACCTTCCTCACTTGTAATATTAAACCTATCTTCCAAAATTGTTTCAGGTAGCTTGATTACGACCTTTACTCCTTGGTAGAGTTGTTCGGAAGAGAACTTGTTCCTCGCTTTGGTAACATCTGCTAGTTCAGAGTTCGTACCATCAGCCGCAATGACTGCCCTTACTCTAAATGGCTCCAGTTCATCTGTCTCTATCACAGTATCATTGCTACCCGTTTCCCATCTAATTGATCTCACATGGACCCCAGATATTACCCCTCCCCCCATCTTTTCTGACATGTCGCTTGCCTCTTTGGCAAGCCATGGTACGAATCTGCTCAGTAAAACAGAATAAGCATAATTAATCTGATATTCGTGGACTGGAGTTAAATCAATAGAGTACAATTTATCCCTAGATGTGGCGTGCAATATGTATTGCGTAATAGCACGCTCGTAAGGGGCCTCGTCAATAAATTCCCTTCCAAACACATCTTCAATATTATAAACTCTACCATTCTTCGGCTTCTTAGAGTAGAGAATACCTCCCGAGACATTCTTAGTTCCTGTGGTGCTCCCTGCTTCGAGCAAAACAGCCTGTTTTCCAAGGTTTGAGAGTTGGCGTAGTGCAGTAAGACCACTGGTTCCACCACCGACTACTGCGACATCATATTTCTCCATCTCTTAAGCCCTCTTCTCAATCGTTAGCATACGTTTTTTTATAAGCTCGGTGAGAACGGGCAAAACTTGTTCCATTCGACCTTTTATGAATAGGTCGCATTCATCTCTAAATGCTGCATCTGCGTCGGGATTTATTACGACTACAAATCCCGATTCTTTCATTCCTGCAAGGTGTTGAATCGCCCCGCTGATGCCTATGGCAATATATACAACAGGTGAAACTTTTCTTCCACTAGTACCGATCACCCGTTCTGGAATCATGTAGGACAGTAAGTGTTGATCCTTAGTCTGGTAAGGTCTCTTTGAAATTGGAAGCGATATGCCGATCTCTGCGTTGAGTGATTTAGCAAACTGTTCAATCAATTTGAAATTCTCCTCAGGAGAATCTCTTATCCCTCGACCATAACTAACTATGATTTTGCAACTTTCAAAATCAATTGTAGACTTTATAATGTTTCTACTTAGAACTTTGACTCTTAAATCTTCATGGGAGATCTGGGGTTCAAATTCTATAATAGTTCCTGTCCGCTCATCCTCCTTAGCTATTGGCTCAAAGACCCCGGGAATGATACTGCACGACTGAGGATGATACTCTCTAGCGATGGAAGGATTCCTATTATCAAGGCATAAGATAGTAGTCCACAGGAACCCAGAAAAGTCTGGCCTATACATTTCCAGTGTTTTTTCGTACTTAGTAACCTGACCTTTTGTCTTATGTTCGTGCCTAATTTCGAGGTCCGAAATCACCAATTTATTAATATCGGATGCTAGCCCAGACTCGAGTTGTGCCATCACGGTTGAAGATAAATGCCGTCCGGTGTTATCTGCCGAAAAGAACATGTACCTGGGTTTTTTGAAATTTTCAGAACTAAGTGGAGAGATCGATCTCGCGACATTTTTGTCTTCAGCTATTTGACAAATTATCTTTGTGTACAATAGGTTGGTATAGTATCTTAATGAAGGATTATTTGCATACACCACTGCATCTGCACCAGACTTGATTAGATCCTCACACAAATGTCTAACATTATCGCCTAGTACTACTGCAACCACTTTTTCATTACTTGAGTATTTAGTATTGAAATCATCCATTAGTCTTCTTGCCTCACCTAGCATTTCCAAGCTGACCGGCACGGGAATGCCTTCCTCGTGCTCTATCACAACATAGAGATGTTGGTAAGGTTCAATCCCAGCCAAATTATCAGAATTCGATTCTAAATTTGGTGTCGATTCGCTCATTTTATTGGGGCCTCCGTCATAAGTTGAAGAAGTTTTTCCGCAGCCATATCGAGTTGAGCTGTGTCATTCCCATCAATAAACTCGACCCTTCTCTTGGCCTTAGCCTTTGGAATCTTTTCTACTTTATACACAATCGTCGGCGAGCCTGGGAGACCAACAAATCTAGGATCTGCTCCTAGAGCTTCCGAGTTATATACTTGAAGATACTTTTCAAAATTCTCGGCCTTGCTTCTTGCTTCGTTGAGATTTCTCGCCAAAGAAAGCCTCTCTGATACGGTGTCAAATGATGGTTTGTAAGAAGGATCGGCTGATATGAAAACTGGTAGAGGTGCCTGAATCTCTTCTATCACATCATAAAACCCGTATAATAATATGAATCGTTTGGCATGTATACTTCTATTCTCTTGATCGATTTGAAAATCTATGACATTTCCTATGAACGGATAACCCAGCTTCCATGCAGTCTGTGGGCCAGTTTGGCCAGTTTCGCCGTCTGATGCCCGATGACCAGAAATGACGATATCTGCGCCCAATCCGTTGTTCATACGTGATACGCCTAGCCTAAGCACTTCTGCGGTCGCCAAGGTATCGGCGCCGGCAAATATTCTATCACTGTACAAATGTAGTTCGTCTGCATTAGAAATGATTTGAGCCTGTTTCAGTGCCTGATTAGCGATTGGTGGTCCCATCGTACCAATTGCCACTCTAGCGTCATATTTCACCTTGCAATAAAACGCGGCCAGTGTAGCCGCAGCACTATGAGGGCCAAGTATATTTTTGGTTTCTGCCCTGTTAAGAGTGCCATCTGGATTATAGCTTACGTTTCCTTCACTAAAGTCCGGCTCTAATTTGACTATTACTCCAACGTTCAAAGGTCGTACTGGCATGCAGTCATACCTACCCATAGATACCCTTTAAATGGCTTTGGGACAACATTCACAGGTAACCTTTACAACAAAAAGACAGACTAGAGTGAATATTCTGCCTTAATAGATAACATGAATTATGAATATGTATTATTTTCTACTGAGCTTGAGGTAGGCTTAAAGTTTGCTCAAGATAATAGGAACGCAGTTGTTCATACAAGCCTCTTAACTCCTTGTACAAATCTGGCATCCTTGGCTGTAGCATCGTATAGGCTAGATAAAAGTCTTCAGCTTCCAGAAGGTACCTTTTTATCTTCGTATATACTACTGGTTTCTTATTCGTTGATGCAGTATACTCTATGAACTTCATGTTATTCACCCGATCAATAAGCTTGATGCACTTGAGATCATAATCCGCATTGGCCAAATGAGCACAATAATGCTGAAATCTTTCTTGCTCGATGTCTTTCTTGGAGGCCTTATTCCCGTATGAATCCAGAGTGGGAGTTTTTAAAGTGTGGAGTACATTAAGCACGCGACTTCCAAACTGATATCGCAGATATGCGTCAAATCCATAAGATCTTGTTTCATAAAGATTAAGAATTCGATCATTATCTTCTAGGACGTCATGTAGAACTGCGCTCGCAATTTCTACTGTAGTAATAGGTTTGTTATTCCGCCTGTAATGAACTGTCACATTCTTTGCCACGGGCCAGATATGGGTATTTAAGAATGAAGAAATCCCGTCTTCTCTATTAACACCCTCATGAACTTCTTCGGCAACAGCTATTGCGCTTTCAAGGAAACCATCCATTCGAATGTTTGCTTCATTTTCTAAGAACGTAAGAAAGGATTCCTTACTAAGCGATTCGATGGACAACTCCATATCATAATATGTGCGAAGTTAAAGAAAAGGTTTGCTAGACGATTTTTGACCAAATCACAGATGGCCTAATTAGGATTCGCTCATCCATCTCAACCTCTTGTTATCCCTCGAGCTGCGGTACAAGTATTTTTGCCATTGCCTGCGAGTGCGATTTCCTTTAATGCGTTGTCGTTTTTCCCTTTAGGAATACAACGCTATTCCAACCTGAAACCAAGAATTAAGTTCATAATTAACATACGATTAGGGGGAATTCTCTTCAAGTCCCTTCATGAAACAGACGGTCTTTCATATTTTATTCCCAGCTCTGCTTGAAGTTCGTCGCAATATCCTGTCGTAACTGAATTAGTTTATCTATCACTTTGGGGCAACGTTCGTTGATCATGTCTGTACACACGTTATCACCAATAATCTTGTGTGTTTTATCGAAATACTCTTTTTAATCAACCACCTAGACAATTCATTCGTATTACTTCCGGATTGGGTATTTAAGATATTAATAAGTATGACGATTTTCGTTCTAAATACAACCCGATATATGATTCGATTTCGGCCAATGACTTAATTACCATTTATATTTGACGCCAAGAATGGCGACGATCTACGTCATGCTGTTGTAACAAAGAGCGTATTGCTAGGCATATAGACTGAATAGTATTATATTCGCGTAATGATCTTCGTAAGGATGAATTGTCTGTGAGTAATGCTAAGTCTGGTAAGTTCGTGCTATCCCCGAATAGTTTTCCTCCTAGTGGAGATCAGCCTATTGCGATATCGAAGCTTTCTCAGGGAGCCTTAGAGAAGAATGGTTGCCAGACTCTACTTGGGGTTACTGGTAGTGGGAAAACTTTTACAATTGCAAATGTGATAGTAGCTGTTAACAAGAACACTCTAATAATATCCCACAATAAGACGCTGGCAGCTCAGCTATATACCGAATTAAAGGAATTTTTTCCGCAAAACAATGTGGGTTACTTTGTGAGCTTTTATGATTACTACCAACCGGAAAGCTACTTACCTCAGACAGACACTTATATCGAAAAGGACACCGAGATAAACGAAAGAATTGAGAAGATGCGGCTAGAGGCAACAGCGATGCTAATGTCTGGGGAGCCTACCATCATAGTTGCTACCGTTTCATGTATATACTCTATAGGCTCTCCTGTTGAATGGGACCAGAATTCAATACTGCTAGACAAAAAATCAAAGGTTGACCGAAAGTGGATTATTAGTAAGCTTATAGATGCTCGCTACGAAAGAAACGATCTTTCATTGAAGGCTGGTGGATTTAGAGTTCGTGGGGATACCATTGACATCATCCCTGGATACTCAGAGGATCTTTTGAGGATAGAGCTTTTTGGACAAGAGATCAAAATGATGTCTCTTCACGATCCCATCACTATGGAGATCAAAAGAGAGATACAGAGAGTGAAGATATTCCCAGCCAAACATTACGTAGTTGGTGACGATAGAAGGAAATCGGCTATCATATCTATTCATCAAGAGCTTGAAGAATGGTTACCCAGTCTCCCTTCTGAACTTGAAAAGCAGAGACTCATCTCCAGAACTAATTACGACACAGAAATGATACAAGAGTTGGGTTATTGTCAAGGCATAGAGAATTACTCCAGACATTTCGACGGAAGAAATCCAGGCGATCCTCCGTACTGCCTTTTGGATTTCTTTGGTGAAGACTTTATTCTGGTTATAGATGAATCTCATGTTACTATACCCCAGTTACATGCCATGTTTAATGGTGATCATGGTAGGAAGAAGACACTTATCGAATATGGATTCCGACTCCCAAGTGCAGCAGATAATCGACCTTTAAAATTCAAAGAATTTGAAGGGTACATGAAAAACGTAATTTTTATTTCCGCTACCCCAGCCGATTATGAATTGAAACAGAGTTGGCTGGTTGTTGAACAATTAGTTAGGCCAACCGGCTTAGTTGATCCATTAGTTGAGGTGCGAGAGGCTCGAAATCAAATGCAGGACCTAATCCAAGAGATTCGAAGGCAAGTAAAACGGAAACAGAGGACACTTGTCACTACTTTGACAAAAAGGATGTCAGAAGATCTTGCTGATTTCTTAACTAAGAAGAATATTAGGGTGAGGTATATTCATTCGGAAATAAAAGGTTTGGATAGAACTGAGCTTCTTCGTCAATTAAGAATTGGAGAATTCGACGTATTGGTAGGGGTAAATCTACTTAGAGAAGGTCTTGATTTGCCCGAAGTATCATTAGTTGCAATTTTGGATGCCGATAAGGAAGGCTTTCTGCGAAATACTACTAGCCTAGTGCAGACCTTTGGAAGGGCTGCTAGAAATATTGACGGAAAAGTTATCCTTTACGCTGAAAAGGTAACTGATTCAATGAAACTAGCAATTAGTGAGAGCGATCGGCGTCGTGAAAAGCAGGTTGAATATAATGCGAGAAATAACATTACACCAAAATCCATCGTGAAACCCATAGTAAACGTTGGGAATGATTCTGTAGATGTGAATATTAGATCGATGAGTAGGTCAGATCTTGCTAAACTTGCCCACAATACAGAAGCCCAAATGATAAAGTATGCAGATGATCTCAATTTTGAACGTGCAATCGATTTGAGAAGCAAATTACACAAAATAAAGAGTGCTTTAGGAGAACCTGTAACTTAAAGGACTTATTGATTGACTA
>JAATVP010000140.1 GCA_014523625.1 Nitrososphaerales archaeon TH5896 | reverse complement strand
TGGTTGACAATATAATCGTAAAGGGAGCGCGCGAGCATAATTTGAAGAACTTAAGTATTATTATCCCTAGGGATAAGATAGTAGTATTTACTGGCCTGTCAGGTTCAGGCAAATCTACTCTTGCATTTGATACGATCTATGCGGAAGGACAGCGCAGATACGTGGAGTCATTATCAGCCTATGCCAGACAGTTTTTAGAACTGATGGACAAACCTGACGTTGATTCTATTGATGGACTCTCTCCTGCAATCTCGATTCAGCAGAAAACGACAAACAAGAACCCGCGTTCAACCGTGGGCACAGTTACAGAGATTTACGATTATCTACGTTTACTGTACGCTCGAATAGGGATTCCGTTTTGTCCGGATTGTGAACGAAGAATTAGTCGACAATCCACAGAGGCAATTAGTGATTCGATACTTACAACATTTGAAGCAAAAACGGGGATTCTTCTCGCCCCATTAGTTCGAGAGAAAAAGGGGTCTTTCAGAAAACTACTGGAGGGGCTAAAAAAAGACGGATTTTTCAGGGTTAGAATTGATGGCATATTGACGAATTTAGACACCTACGCAAACAGCGACCGGACAGGTAGGAATATTGAGAAGGAGTCAAATTTGCCTGTGCTGGACAAACGAAAGAAGCATTCCATCGAGGTGGTTGTGGACAGGCTCGAAATATCAAAGGAAGAACGAGCTCGAGTAGTTGAATCAGTCCAACAGGCTTTGCGTTTAGGCAACGGATTGGCTGCAACACTAATTGATAATGAGTTACATCTCTATTCTCAGCAAAATGCATGCTCTAAATGTGGGCTAAGCATGGTTGAGTTGGAACCTCGCTCCTTTTCATTTAATTCGCCATTTGGAGCTTGCAAAGCTTGCAACGGACTAGGCTTCAAGTTAAAATTCGACCCTGATTTAATAATTCCTGATAGGTCCAAAAGCATACTAGAAGGGGCCATCAAGCCTTGGCTAGGACGATTCGCTTCTTTTAGATCTTCCAAACTCAGAGACGTTGGTAAACATTTTGGTTTTAATTTGAACACCCCTATCTCGAAATTTACTGAAGATCAGCTTAAGGTAATCCTATATGGGACTGAAAGACGTATTCGTTATATTTACCGATCAAGATATTCGGAGAGTAAATGGGAATACATTGGAAATTTCGAAGGGATTATTCCCAATCTTGAAAGGCTTTTTGGTCAAACGGAATCTGATTCAAAGCGAGAGGAGATAGCCAAGTATATGCGCGAACAACTATGTGAGTCTTGTGGTGGGAAAAGGCTTAGAAAAGAAGCTCTCTCAGTAAGAATTGACGGAAAATCCATTATGGATGTCTGCAACCTCTCAATTGGGGATTGCCTGGAATTCTTTAATCGAATTATACTCTCAACTAATGATATGATCATTTCAAGAACCATATTAAAAGAGATAAGAGCCCGCCTACAATTCCTATTAGATGTTGGTTTAGACTATCTACAGCTAAATCGTGCTGTTTCTACATTGTCAGGAGGTGAATCGCAACGAATTAGATTGGCTACTCAAATTGGTTCGAACCTGTCTGGGGTTCTCTATGTCCTAGATGAACCAACCATTGGATTACATCAAAGGGACAATGCGAAGCTCATCGCAACCCTAAGGAAGCTTAGGGAGCTAGGGAATTCGCTTATTATCGTCGAACATGATGAAGAGGTAATAAGAAGTTCGGATTGGGTGTTAGATCTTGGACCGGGAGCTGGTAACCATGGTGGGAAGGTTGTAGCATATGGGACTGTAGGAGACGTATGTAGTTCAGTCGATTCAATAACAGGCCAATACTTAACTGGTGCTTTGCTTGTAACTAAACCAAAGGACAAGCGAAGAAGCGCGAATAATTTCATCACAGTACTAAGAGCAGAAGAGAATAATCTAAAGGGAATTGATGTTTCCTTTCCGTTGGGTTGCTTGACTCTTGTCACTGGTGTGTCAGGTTCAGGAAAGTCTACATTGGTCAATGACATATTGTTTAAAGGATTATCTGCTCATTTTTATCATTCTCGTGAACGCATAGGAAAACACAATAGCATTACGGGACTAGAATTGGTAGACAAGGTTATTGGAATCGATCAGTCCCCAATTGGTCGTACCCCCAGATCAAATGCCGCAACTTATGTAAATGCATTCACACCGATAAGGGAACTATTTTCTAAGACTTCAATGTCAAGAGAAAAAGGATACAAGCCTGGAAGATTTTCTTTTAATGTTCCCGATGGTAGATGCGAAGAATGCGAAGGTGCGGGGGTAAAGAGAATTGAAATGCAATTCCTTGCTGACGTATATGTAACCTGCGATATCTGTAGGGGTAAAAGGTACAATTCAGAAACGCTAAGCGTTACTTTCAAGAAAAAGACGGTCGCAGACATTTTGGCTATGACTGTCGATGAAGCACTCGAGTTCTTTTCAAATATTCCAAACGTGCATAGAAAACTAATCTTTCTTAGTAGCGTTGGGCTAGGATACATACGTCTGGGACAACCTGCAACAACTCTCTCTGGCGGGGAATCTCAAAGGATCAAACTTGCTTCAGAACTATCGAAAAAGGACACAGGAAATACTGTCTATATCCTTGACGAGCCTACCACTGGGCTTCATTTCGCAGATGTTAGCAAACTGCTTTATGTCTTGCAGAGGTTAGTTGACCTTGGCAATACTGTGATCGTTATAGAGCATAACCTAGATGTGATCGCTTCTGCCGACTGGATAATTGATCTTGGACCTGAAGGAGGACAATTGGGGGGAAGGGTAGTTGCTGCCGGAACACCGGAAGAGATATCACGAAGTGATTGCAGTCACACAGGCAAATACCTCAAGTCAAAATTGTTTCCAAATCAGGTACTTAACACTTTGATAAGAGAATCTGATACGAGGAAATGAGCTTAAAACAAAAAATCATTCACCTTCCCGAGTGTCCGGGCGTCTATTTTATGAAAGATAAAAGCGGCCGAGTGATATATATTGGCAAAGCGAAAAACCTAAAAAAGAGACTTAAAAGCTATGTTGTGAATAAGTTTGGTGATGGTTATCATGCAATCAAGACAGCACAATTACTCTCAAGAGTTGCAGACATTGATTTTGTTGTTACACTCAACGAAACAGAAGCATTTCTGCTCGAATCAAGTTTCATAAAACAGTACCGGCCAATGTTTAATATCGAGCTGAAGTATCAGCAGAAATATACATATCTTAAAATAACCCAGGAGGAATTCCCTCGTCTTCTTGTCGCTCGAAGGAATAGAAACGGCGACTTTTTTGGCCCCAAGGGAAAGGTCTATGGTCCATTTGTTTATGGCAGCTCAAAGATATTGTCCACAGGATCATTGAGGAGATTGTTTAAGATAAGAATTTGTAAAACATTGCCTAAAAAACCTTGTCTAGAATTCTTTCTTAGGAATTGTGAAGCTCCATGTGTTGGAAATGTAACGAGAGAACAATACATGGACAAGGTAACGATGTTGCAGGAGGTGCTAACAAAAAGAAGCAACCTGGAGGAACTAAAATGCAGATTGAAAGAAGAAATGACTGAAGCATCAAGAAATCACGAATATGAAATAGCAAGAGACCTTCGCGATACTATTCAAAGGTTAGAGAATTTAACCATAAAGCAGAAAGTGGAAACAGATGCAAATCGAGGTACAGATGAGGAATTCTTTGGTTTCATGGCGAACGAAGACACTGGAGTTGCCCACGTACTTACTTTAAAACGCAGAAAAGGAGTGATTATGGATCGGAGTCATGTTAGCTTTGACCTCGTAGGAGATAATTCCTTATCTACATTTTTGTTGCAGTACTATAGTTCAGATAGTATGATCCCAACGTATATTTATACAAATGATAAAATTCAAGAGGCTGAATCGCTTCAACGGTATTTAGAATCTATCTCGGGGCATAAAGTAAGAATACTACAAGCTCAGAAGGGGCTCCATCATGACGATAGCGGTAAAATTATGGATCTAATTATGACAAACCTGTTTCTCTACATTGAACAAGGATATCACCCGTCTCTTCTAAATCTAAGGAATAGGCTACAATTAGAATCTATACCATATATTATTGACTGTTTCGATGTATCAAATTTGGGAACGAGTATAGCAGTAGGCGCTTGCGTACGGTTTGTGAATGGTGAACGTTCTAATTCCGGATACCGGAGATTCAGAATTCAAAATAATGGAATTCAGGATGATTTTGCGATGATACAGGAAATAGTTAGGAGGAGGTATCGTCTGGATTCTAATGAGCGTGTAAATAAGGATTTGCCATTGCCGGATATGATACTCATAGATGGAGGCAGGGGACAGCTGAACATTGCAGTCAAAACTTTGAGATCTCTTGGTATGCAAATACCTTGTTTCTCCCTTGCCAAAGGCAAAGAAGAAATCTATTCAACGAGCAGGAAGTACCCTCTCATTCTGCCTGCTAATGATGAGGGGCTAAAATTACTTAGGCATGTGAGGGATGAATCGCACAGGTTCGGCCTTAAATACAACATCAACATTCGCAAAAGCATGATGGGGGGTCGATGACTTCGAAAAATGATTCACCCAACCATTTTGTGGGTGCTCCTTGATTCAGAACACTACGACAACTGATTCATGAGGTGAGAGGTACCAATTGCAAAAGCCGGGTTTTGTCATTGCTGGAACTACTAGCGGTGTAGGAAAAACGACTATATCAATGGGAGTAATGTATAAGCTGGTGCAACTAGGATTTACGGTTCAACCCTTTAAGATCGGTCCTGACTTTATCGATCCTTGTTACCATACCTTCGTTACTGGTCGCCAGTCAAGGAATCTTGATCTATGGCTAATGGGAAAAAGAGGAGTGTTAGAATGTATTGATAGAAGTACTAGTGATGCAGATCTCTCTGTAATTGAGGGGGTAATGGGTCTGTTTGACGGGATCTCTGGGAAGAGGAATGTCGGAAGTACTGCGCATATCTCTAGGATCCTTGATGCACCAGTTATATTAGTGGTAGATGCAGCCAAAACTTCACAATCGGTAGCTGCGATGATTCTTGGGTATACAAAGTTTGATCCTCGTCTGAATGTGGCGGGGATTATCATAAACAATGTTGGGAGCCAAAAACATTCAAACATGATACTCGAAGCATTGACTACTCATGTAAAGAAAAAGCTGCTCGGGATCATTTACCGAAATGAAGAGATCCGTTCTGTCGAAAGGTATTTGGGGCTTATCCCCCCTATTGAAATCAAAGGTAAAGCTAAAAATGTTATACTGAATTGTGCCAAATATGTTGCTGATCAGATTAATCTTGATGACATACTACCGCGTAAGGTCGCCAAGAGAAATCAAAAAAAAACTCTCCAAATATTTAAAAATGAAATAGCGCCTCTGTGTAAAATCGCTGTTGCATTTGACGAATCATTTAATTTCTATTATGATGACAACCTAAGTGCACTTAGGAAAAAAGGTGTTTCATTAGTTTTTTTTAGTCCCATCAAAGATCGGTCAGTACCGAATGATGTTGACGGACTTTTGATAGGTGGAGGTTTTCCGGAAATATTGGCGAAACGATTAGAAGGAAACACTGCAATGAAAAAGTCAATACACAAAACGATTGTAAATGGAATGCCTACACTGGCGGAATGCGGTGGGCTAATGTATTTGACAAAAGTAATAAATGACAATAGAAGAAAGAAGAGGGAAAGATATTCGATGGTTGGTATTTTCGATTCAGAAACTTCCATGACTAACCGGGTTACAATTGGATATACTGAGGCTCAAGGAAGTGGTGATCTAATGGGTCGAATATCTCATGTTCACGGCCACGAATTTCACTATTCTGAATTAGTAAACTTATCTTCAGATTCTAAATTCTCATTTGATATGCAACGAGGGCGAGGAATTAATGGGAAATATGATGGTTTAACCTATAACACATGCGTTGCATCATATATGCACCTACATTTTGCAGATACTAGAATACCGGGAAGAATTTTAGATAGGTGTATACATTATAGCAGACGGTAGTCTATTTAATGTACCCATCTGAAGAGGTTTTGATTTTCCTCAGTACTGATGATCCTCAACTATTTGGCTATATCGCCATCTTCATATTATTTAGTACAGAAGAACAGACTACCTAGAGGAATCATATAGCCAATGGTAGAATTACTTCGCCTCCCTTCTGTCTACCAATAAAATTAGAAGCCCAATGCTGTCTGTGCTTCATTCTTTCGATCGATGCATGTATCCAAAATATACTTGTGACTATGTCTACCATTCTATAAAGAGCAATTTCGAAAATAAAGCAGAACAGTATTTAGACAAAACAAAGGATCTGCACTTAAACTATCTAACATAAGTTGTGTGCGGTGAAAAATATGTGGTTCTATCTTAAATAGAATCACTTAAAAGCGATCCCGTAGAAGTATCAATGACTTGGTTTGTATTGCAAGCTATAGTGAACTCGAACTGCCTAAGCATGTCGTCAGGAGCCAGTCTACATTATTTTTTAGGCTACCCTTAGAATTGATCATATTTCAATACAGTTATTGCTTAAAAGGCTCAATAAGTCTAACTAGAAGAATTGAAATCAATCGGTATTTCATTGACTCAAAGGTATCGGTCATAGTCCGATCAAGTTTGGCCGAGGCTACCTTTTATTGCTTTCCGCTCGAGACTTTAAACTAGAATTCATCATTTGAAAGCTTATTCGTATATCATCGAACATACTGGTATTTCCCAAATAAGCTCCTAACCCTTTGAATATCTCTTTTTGGGTAAAAACCGTATTATGCTGTTCGTTCTCTTGAATAGTAAAGATATGCTCTCCATCCAATATGAATGGCAGAATCGCTTTTCCATACCATCTCAATTCTGTTGGTGGATCAACTTTAGTTATCACTGGGTGATAAACGCGTGTTTTTTGAGCTGCGGTTCTTAATTGTATTTCAATCTTCTCTCCCATCATAGGAGAGCCAGCAATCTCAATTATGAACGGGTTCCAGTATTTATAAAGTTGAAAATCAGTAATTATCTTCCAAACCTTCTCCGGGCTAGATCTAATTTCTATCCTTGCGATTACCTCTTTCAAAAGTCAGTTGTCTCCTTCTCAATAGCGTTTCTGTTCACAAGACATCGAGTAAATGTACTGATTGTATTACTGAATTCTAGAGACAAAAGTAATCCGACTGATACTAATGCTCATCATGTCTTTTCTTGTTCCATCAATGATTCTAGGATACTTGCATTAACTTCGTCCATATCAATATTTTGCCTTAGATACGTGCTAAGATCAGTTGTGGTGAGAATGCCAACCACCGTACCTGCATTTTTTACCGACAGATGCTGTATTTTGTTATCAACCATCTTTTTTGCGGCTTCTTCAAGGGTTGCCTTATATTCAATGGATACCAGAGGAGAAGACATTATGTCATTTACGAATACCTCAGTACTTTTTTTGTTATGAATGCATACTTTTGAGACTAGATCCTTTTCGGTTACGATGCCAACAAGTACGCCGGATTCGTCAACGACTAACAAAGAACTTATATCTTTGTGTTTCATCTTTTTTGCGGCTTCCTGTGCCGTCTCATGTAAATGAATTGTTTCTATCTTGCGGGTTACAATTTTTTTGATTGATTCCAGGGTTAACATCAATCCTAAGGATATTGGATGAAGTATATTATGGATACGATCGACTCGCTGACTGTATTGATTGTAACGCAATATGCAGTCGAAGAACAAAGTGACCATATCTTATAGTCCTGGTTAAGAAATACTTTCATTTAACAAATGAAAAAATCCTATGTCAGCCTGATTATTCCATTAATTCTGATGCATTCTGGTCTTATAAATTAACATTAACGCATTGATTATTGAAGAGGCAGCTGAGCTACCTCCTTTGCGTCCGATATTGGAAATGGAAGGAACTGGGGTACGCAATAATTCTTTTTTTGATTCGAGGGCGGAAACAAAGCCTACAGGAATTCCAATTACGAGAGCAGGCTTTACTCTGTTTTCCCTGAACATGGAAATTACTTGAAAAAGAGCTGTAGGGGCATTTCCTATAACCACTATGCCGTTTTGAATCTGAGATGTTGATAAATCCATTGCGACCTGAGATCGGGTCAGATTATTATTTCGTGAGTACTTTTTGACGGAATCCTCTGAAATTCTACACAAAGTTTTCAGATTCAATTCTACTGCCAACTGCTTATTTATGCCTGATAACACCATTTCTACGTCGCAAACTACATGACATCCATTTTCAATAGCTCCAAAAGCTGATGAAAATACGTCCCCATTAAAGGTTATTTTTTCTTTCCCTGCAAAATCTAAATCAGCCGTGGCATGAATTACCCTTCTCACGATTGCCCATTCAAGCTCATTATAAGTATGTGTTCCCACTTCATTGTCTATTATCGCGAAACTCTCATTTTCGATCCCAAATGCTTTTGTTGACATTTTGCGCAGATCTTGATCTGCGTTGTAGTAATTAGGTCTAGTAGAAGATTCCTCGCTCAACTTCTATAGCCCTTTCCAAAACTATATTTGCCAATTGACAATCAGCTCCCAAATGCTCTGTGACGTACATATTAGTTGGATTTTGTCCCCCGATTGACATATTGATTTCTCGGATTATGTCATATTTAATGTGAGCTCCTTTGTGCAAAAAATATGGAACTACTAGAAGGCATTTGGGTGAAGACGCCAAGGAATTTCTAATGCCTTCCATGATATCAGGCTTGTCGAGCTCAAGGAAACAGTATCGAACGGTTCTAAAATGAGGTTTGAGCATAGCTACCACATAGTCGAATGCTTCCCTAGCCCTTCTATCACTGCTACCATGGCCAATTAGCAATAAGTCGCACTCCAAATCAGAGAGGTGTAAGGCATTCTCTCGTTTAGCTTCATGGACTCTATTTACTACGACTTCGATCATCCTCATGTTCCTGCTAAATGGCTTAGCGATGGCCACTCGAACATCTTTCCTCATGGATATCGATGCAGCTTTCTTCACTGAATCCTTCAGCTTCATACCCGGGTATAGAAAGTATGGAATAATGGTGATGAAATCGGCGCCGTTGGCAATGCATTTTGAAATACCATCCTCGATACATGGGGGAACCACTTCCAAAAAGCAATAAGTTGTATAGCCGTACTTGCCAGGACAGGTCCTTCCAATAGTTGAACAAATCTCTTCCAACTCTTCTTTAACTTCTGGCTCTCTACTACCCCTATCTACGATCAGCATCGCCTTGACCAATTATTTAAATTCCATCCTTGCAACGGAAAGGGTAAGGTCAGGAGGAAATTTAAGTTTGGGAACTATTAGGACTCCTTTAGAGCTCAACAACGCAGCTGCTTCAGATACACTCTTAGTCCCCTGAAACCGTCCGACTACTTCTGATGGATTGGGAACATTCATTTTAGAAAGCTGATCGTCATTGAAGGCTTCTATTGGAATTTGGTACGAAGTTGAAAAATCAAGCAGCCCACTAGCCTGGGCTTTATTTTCAATTGTAGCGAGGTTTCGAATACTCTTAATGCTTAAGCCATAACTTTGGAATGCCTCATGTATTGCCAATTCTATCGTTTCCTTGGTCGTATTCCAATGTATTCCGATCCCTACGACAAGACTTCTAGGTCTATAGATCACAGATTTAGATGAAATTTCCATATCTTGTAGAGTCTTATCTGTTATTATTAGGCCAGCACTGAACTCTTTAGATCTTAGATTATCGAGTTCTGACACTGATCTCACGTTCCGGGGAAGACCATTACTTGGCCACCAATTGCGCTCTCCGGAGTCTTGGTAAAGTCCAATAGGCATTTCATTGACCATGCAAGCGCTTACTTGTGTAATGGTATCTAGGCCATCGGTTGTCCATCCTAGATCCCTCCCTAAAATGTCCACAGCAATTGTTTTATTAACGTCAGCAGCGGTCGTTATAACCGCCTTGCTTCCTTTGAGAAAAGTAGATAGATCTGATGCTAACGAATTGGCTCCACCTAGATGGCCAGATAATGCGCTAATAACAAAATTTGCCTTATCGTCAATAACGACAACGGCGGGATCGTATTTCTTGTTACCCAAAAAGGGAGCAATAAGCCGGATCACTGCTCCAAGAGAAAAGATACAGACTAATGCACTGTTTGTCTTGAATAGCCTCTCCATAATTTTGGAGGTCGGCTCTTCGAACCATTGGATATCATTCGATGAGTCATAATACTTTTGAGGAACGTAGACCTTAACCTCAGGCCAATGCATCCTTATACACTTAGCTATTCTGATTCCATTCTTGGTTATTGCTACCACGCTAGTGGTCGATGGTCTTGGGCGATACAGATTTGATCCTGCTAGGTTGGGTTCCTAAACCCTCTTTTATTCCTATTCATGATACGCTTACCCTTTAAATCTACGCGGATACGA
Source organism: Nitrososphaerales archaeon TH5896 (assembly GCA_014523625.1). Classification (GTDB taxonomy): domain Archaea; phylum Thermoproteota; class Nitrososphaeria; order Nitrososphaerales; family Nitrososphaeraceae; genus TH5896. Next base: position 263 of record JAATVP010000140.1, on the reverse strand, counting down.
TGCAGAAAAAATTGCATCTTTAATCCTCTATCAAAACATGCAATAAGTCTGATTTTTCATTTATCATCCCTACCATGAATATGAAACTGTAGTTTAATCACGTAGTTCTGAGGCAGGAGTATTAACATTGGTTCAATTTTATTTAATAGTATCAATTAATCAATTCCTTCATGAATTTTTGTGTATTCATGGTGGCACTGCTAGGCATGCTATATCGAGTATGAGCGAATTAGAGACTTCAATTGTATAATTACAGAATATGC